>WGBF01000593.1 GCA_015494485.1 bacterium
AATCACACCATAGTAACTTAAAATAAAAAAACCGGTTAAAACCCCCAGAGCCCCTACGCCCACCCAGGGACTTCCCGGCCGCACGGCACGAATGGCCCCCACCGGGTTGCGCTGGGTAAAACGACCTAATGACAATTCGCCAAACATGTAGGGTAAACAAATAAGCACAATGCTTATCAAATACACAAATACAAAGGCAGCCCCTCCGTTCTGCCCGGTGACATAGGGAAAGCGCCAGATATTTCCCAATCCAATCGCCGAACCGGCTGCAGCAAAAATAAACCCAATTTTGGAACTAAACTCTCCTCTGTGATCTGCGCTACCGTGCATATTCTTCCTCTGCTTTTGCTTCCACTGCTTTTTATGATTTCAAACTTGGAAGATATTATAAGACAATGTATTTTTCAACAGTCGGAAAATTATTTACGAATAAAAATTCGTGTGCCATCATGAAGGGACACATCCTGACGTTTTTTGATAACCTGTATAATAGGGTGGAAGGCTTCTGGAGTTCCAGAAAAACCTGGAAATTTACAGTTTCTCTGATTATCCTTATCTTTCTTATTTACATGATTTTAATTACCCTGAACCGGTTTCACTGGCTCCCCGCTCCCCTTGCCAATAAAATCCCCACAAATCATTTTTACGCTGTTCATCTGGCGTTTTCCATGCTGTTGGTCATTGAGGTAATGGGGCTGGTCTTCTCCATTGCCCACTCCATTGCCCGTTCCGTGGGAAAACAATTTGAAATTTTTTCGGTGATTCTCTTACGCCAATCATTCGAAGAATTCGTAAACTTTAGCGAACCGATTGTCTGGCAGGAAATTCAGCAATCCATTGTTCACATTATTGTAAACACTGCCGGTTCCCTGCTTATCTTTTTAGCTCTGGGTGTGTACTACCGCATTCAAAAACATCGCCCCATTACCCGCAACGAAACGGAGCAGTTTCATTTCATTGCAACCAAAAAAATTGTTGCCATTGCCTTGCTGCTCATTTTTGTGCTTATGGCAATTCACCATACGATCATTTTATTCCTTACCCCTCATCCGTATTCTTTTTTTAATACGTTTTATACGGTGCTCATCTTTTCGGATATTTTATTGGTACTCATTTCATTACGCTATTGCTCAACTTATCACGTGGTATACCGGGATTCCGGATTTACCTTGGGAACGGTGCTCATTCGCATTGCACTCACCGCTCCACCGGTGTATAACGTGCTGCTTGGGGTCGGTGCTTCAGGGTTAATTATTGCATTAACGTTGGTGTACAATTTGTTCAGCCCGGAAATTGAAAAAGAAGCCTTATTCAAATTTGAATGAATCATTCGATTAAACTATTACCCCAGGCGCTCATTTTATCTATAATCTATATTAGAATAAAACACAATATGGGTAGTCATGACTCGCAACGTAGCCATCCTCCAGAATATTACCCGTGAGGGTCCCGGATTACTTTTGAACGTTCTGGAGGACCAATCCGTACCCTACACCCTTCGCGATTTAAGTCAGGGTGATCCCCTACCCGATGTGGATTCCCTTTTAGCGGTGGTCATACTCGGCGGACCGGACAGCGCCAACGATAACACGCCCAAAATTCGTCAGGAGCTGCAACTTATCCGGCAGGTACTGAATCGGCAAATTCCGTATCTGGGCATTTGCCTCGGCATGCAATTGTTGGTAAAGGCGGGAGGCGGAAAGGTTTTGCCCTGTCACACTCCGGAAATTGGATTCCGCAACGGAAACGGTCAATTTTACCGGGTGCAACTAACACAGGCCGGGCGCCAGGATCCACTCCTTTCCGGTGTTTCCCGAACCTTTCCGATATTCCACTTACACGGAGAAACCGTGGAACTAACCACCGGCATGCAACTCCTCGGCATTGGCAATGATTGTCCCGTGCAGTTGGTGAAAGTGGGCACTAAGGCGTATGGCATTCAGGGGCATGTGGAAATTACCGAAACCATGTTAAAATTGTGGCTGGAAGAAGACCCGGACCTTATACGGCTGGATAATGCGGAAGGCATTCTGCAGGATTTTCATGTGCTTAAATCCGAATTGCACACTACCGGGGAACGGATATTTCGTAATTTTCTCATGATGATTAACCCATAACCGGAGGCGCTGTGTCAGAAACCACATCTTTCGCAAAAAAATTGCCGTTTCACCTGGTACTGTTGTTGGCAATATGTGTAACCTATTTTTCGGTTTGGTTGCACGAAGCCGGCCATTGGGCGGTTCTGGAAGCGCTTCAATGCGGACCAACAATGGGTTTTGCCGGCATTATTCAACAATGGGATACGCCCCCTTCTTCCCTGCATCATTGGCAACGCATCTCGTATCCCAATCTTGGTACAGCCTGGTTGCGGCTGGAACGGTTGCCACAAACGTCGCAACAATGGACCTGGATGTTACTTGCCGGCCAACTGGTGGCGGTTTTATTACTCGTTGTGGGAATTCTCTTATACAAAACATCATCATCGCACACGTTAAAGGCCGCGGGACTGATGCTGGTTTTTGTAAACGGTGCCATGGCCTTACCGAAAATTGTTAGCTGGTTAATGGGCGGCATTGGTGATTTGTATTTTGTGGGTTTTTACAGTGGCATAAATCCCGCCTGGGTAAAAGGGGCCTTTATTGTGGTTTTGGGAAGCGGTCTGGTCTGGAGCCTGCGACAATTCCCCTGCCCCATTCGCCGCCGCTGGATGCAGGCGTTGGTGCTGGCGTACATTATTGTTGTCATTCCGCTGCAAAAAGCCAATGCCGTTATTCGTTCCGCCGTTGAACAGGAGCTTCCCTGGGCCGCACCCCTTGCCGGATGGAGTAAACCGGTTTGGTGGGTTACCGCAGGTTTCCTGTTACTTTTGGTCGGCTGGTACTTGATGGCCGAAAACCATTTCCGCAATGGGCGGGAGTAATACATGGTTTAAAAAGAAATAAAATTATTGTTGTGTCATTTCAAACCAGATGTTTTAATTCTTATTCCTAATCCGTATCTTCCAGAGTCTTTCGATTTGCAAAAAAAGAAGGAGGAACCCATGGAACATACACCATCGCCCCCCCAACCTACCCCTCAACCGGTCCCGAACCCCGAACCGGTGCCGGTAAACACGGACGCCATGCTACTGGATAAACTCCGGGCCACAGCCGGCAGTATGGCCGCATGGCTCAAATTTTTGGGTATTGTTTACATCATTCAGGCTACCATCAGCATCGTTACCACAATGTTTATCGGGATTATTTTTGCCTGGATACCGTTATGGATGGGAATTGTGTTATTTCAGGCCGGGAATCGTGCTTCCACGGCGGCATTGAGCGGACGTTCTGAAGAATTAATTCCCATGATTGACAAATTAAAACTGTACTTCATCATCAATGGAATTGTGATGATTGTTGCCATTGTTATTGTAATCTTTATCCTGGTGATTTTCGGCGCTGGGTTTATGACCATGTTCCACGAATTTCGGCAAATGGCATATTAAAAACAGAGAGGGTTTTCCATGATTGTTCATCCGGCTATTGTAAAATACCTTCAGGAAATATCAGAACCCGTTCATCCCGTTCTTCAGGAAATGGAGGCACTGGCTACTGAAAAGTCCTTTCCCATTATGGGGCCGTTGGTTGGCCGGCTGTTGTATTTTCTGGTAGAGTTTGGCCATATTCATCATATACTGGAATGCGGTAGCGGTTTCGGGTATTCCGCCCTCTGGATGGCGCTGGCATTACCGGAAAATGGCAACATCACCTGTATTGAATCCGATCCCCAAAATATCGAATTGGCAAAATCCTTTTTTGAACAGGCCGGCCAACTACACAAAGTGACGTTTATTGAAAATGATGCCCTGGCCGTCCTGAAATCCCTTTCCGGGACGTATGATATGATTGTAAACGATATTCACAAGGAGCAATATCCGGATATTTTGCCCCTTATTTTACCACGCCTCCGGGTTGGCGGCATATTGGTTACGGACAACTTGCTCTGGAAAGGGGAAGTCGCAAACCCGAATTCTACTGACAGCAAAGTCCCTTTTATTAAAAAGTACAACTCCCTCTTGTTTAACACACCGGAATTATTTTCTACCATTCTTCCTCTCCGGGACGGTGTTGGACTGAGCATTAAATTGCAATTGAAAAGCGAATAATACTTGTGAATTATTTTACAATCTGTTGTAAAAATCACATATTTTAATTCGGATTAAAAAAATATTTGACAAGTCCGATTCCACTATCTAAAATAGCTGCAATTGGTGTTCTTTGATAAATTCAGCGTTTCCTTATATTTAGAAAAATCAATTAAAGGGGGTGAAATATTGCTGTAGTTTCATTATGGGGATTTTCAATTCTTGAGTTTTTCAGTCATTAAAAAATTAAGGAGATTCGGATGAAGATTTTCAGAATTGCATTAAGCAGTTTAATCACTGTAATGCTGGTCTGGGCGTTTGCAGGGGTAAAAGTAGCAAAAGTTACACAGCCCGATCCAGCCCAAATTCCCAGTTTTGTGGGGTATGCCCCCAACAAAATTGTGCTGAAACTGAGCGATGATTTTTTGAAGAAGATAGATCAACGCCTCATGGCGCGTGGTCGTCTGGGAATCCCGGCGCTTGATAATGTTCTGGAAACGTACGATGCACGGCGCATTATCAAGCAATTCCCCAATGCAATTAAAAAAGTGTACAAAGGCCGGGTTATTAATCTGGCAGCATGGCATAAGGTATATTTTAACGGTGAAGTAGACGTGGAAGCCGTGGTCAATGCGCTCAAACGGATACCCGGCGTGGTGGATGCTCAACCCATTGGTATTCATACCGTTTATGCGGTACCCAATGATCCCAACTATCCCGATCAGTGGCACTTAAACAATTCCAATGATGCGGACATTGACGCACCGGAAGCATGGGATATTGAAACCGGTAACTCTCAGATTATTGCGGCTATCCTGGATACGGGTGTGCGGTACTACCACAAAGACCTGGGCGGTGCCAACGCGTCTGCCAGCAACCCCGAAGCAGCACGGGGAAATATGTGGATTAATGAAGCAGAATTGAATGGAACCGCCGGTGTGGATGATGACGGCAATGGATTTGTTGATGACTGGATTGGCTGGGATTTCGTGGAAAATGAATCCAGCTGCTGGTCCGGGGAAGATTGCTCCGGGCAGGACAATGATCCCCGGGATTTTAATGGTCACGGAACCCACGTGGCTGGAATTATTGGTGCCATTAACAATAACAATTATGCGGTTGCCTCTACTGCCGGTGGCTGGAATAATGGTAGCCAATCCACCACCAGCAGCGGCGTGCGGTTGATGGCTTGCCGTATCGGCTGGTCCGGTCGGTTCCTGATTTTTGAAGTGGGCTATGTATCCATGGATTATGCAGCCCAGGCATTTTACTATGCCGCCGATAATGGAGCCCGGCTGGCCAACTGTAGCTGGGGTTCTTCCAATACCGGTGGTTTGGGCGATGCCATTGATTACTTTCTGGCCAGTGGCGGATTAATTTTTAAAGCCGCCGGAAACGATGATGCAGACGATCCCGATTATATGGGCAACCGGGATGATATTATTAACGTTGCGGCTACCGATGCCAACGATTGTAAAGCCGATTTCTCTAATTATGGTGCATGGGTAGATATTTCCGCACCTGGCGATAACATTTACAGCACTTATCATGATCATTCTGACCCGGATAATGATTATGTGGCTTCCCTTAGCGGGACCTCCATGGCTTC
>WGBF01000594.1 GCA_015494485.1 bacterium
ACCTCTGCAAGGAGCAAGATATTATTTTGGGGATTCAATACGGATAATTTAAACGGGCGGGGACGGTCGGCAGCGCGACGGTAACGACGGCGGCGATCCAGCAAGCGCCCGTAACGGGGGTCATTAAATGCCATGCGCCAGGTGCGCTCCTCCGGCGACAATTCAATGTGAATATTATTGCGCAGGTAATCTTCGTACCGCCGACCAATTAAGTGTCGTTTTTCACCCGATGTTTTTCGCATGTAATATGGTAAATCTTTTTTGATAAAAATGCAAGTCCGTACAAACCACGTACCAAAACTGCTCGTTACCCAACAACGCCAATATTAAAACGCATACCCCAATCCCATGTGCACCTCGTAAGCGCCTTCGCCGGGTTTGCGGTTTAACTTAAAACCGACGTCCACCCGGATGGGGCCGATGGGCGTCATTACAGCCAATCCACCGCCGGTACTCACCCGTACATCCCGCCACTGGACGTCGGACAATTCCGCCCACACGTTGCCCATGTCCACAAACATCACACCAGAGATCAACCACACCAGCGGAATACGAACTTCCGCATTGGCCAGAAACAGCGCTTTCCCTCCCAGGGGGCGCAGTTCTCCGGTTTCATCGCGGCCAACGGGCCCCAGCATTTGTTCCCGGAAGCCCCGCACGGTGGAAGCACCACCAAGGAAGAACCGGTCCACCAGCGGTACAAACGTACGGGGATTAAACTCCAGAATTCCCCCCAGCATAACCCGCGATGCCAGCGTCCAGTTTTTTTGGAAAGGGAACCGCTGAAAACGCAGCCACTGAAGCCGCAATCGCAAATAGCGATTCTGGGTCGGGGCAGCATCCGGGGTAGCGCGGGAGGTGGAAAATGCCAGCAGCGGCATGGCATCCAGATAACTGCCGTCGTGGGGATTAAAAATATTGTCCCGGTGGTCTATGGTGTACACGGCGGAAAGAGACAGAATATTGTCCTGCCCGCTGCTTATTTTTTGCAACAGGGTGTCTTCCTGGGTACGGACTACTTTATAGGAGAGGGTAGAAATAATTTTTTTGAAAGCATCAAAGCGATGATTCAGCTGAAAACTGCTGTTTAAAATACTTAAGGAAGCCGGGTAATACGGTCGGGCATACAGGGAGTAATTCAGCGAAAAGACACCCGGCGTTCGGGTGTAAAACACCCAGGGTTCCACAAACGTTAACTGAATTTCGTTGCGGGGATTTAAAAATTGCCCCACCGAAAAATAATAAATGAAAGACGGCACCATTTTTAAGGACAGGCTACGTCCGGTGCCGAACAAATTGCGGTGCCCGCCCTGCACGGTAAAATCAAACGTGGTGGTGTTGCGCCCGAATTCCCGTCCCCATTCGTAGCTCACACCGGTACGCACGGCAAACCAGCGGGGCTTTTTCTCCACCACCACGACCTTCAGAATAACCTTTTCGCGGCTTTTCAGTGGCACCAGCTTAAAACTAACCGTTTTAAACAACCCGGTGCTGTAAATATTGCGTTGGGACTCATCCAGCTTTTTTCGGGAATACACTTCCCCGCGGTGAATGGTCATCTCCCGGCGAATCACAAATTCCTTTACCCATTTTCTCCCTTCGTACTGAATATCCACGATGGTGACAGTTTCGTTTTCTTTAATCCCAATATTTTCAATGATTAGCGAATCGTTCACAATCTGGCGGTTTTCAGAAAGCTCCACATACGGCTTGCCGTGGTTGGCGTAATAGGTTTCCACGGCATTCAGACCTTCTTCAATGGCCAGGGGACGAAATTCTTCGCCATCTTTTAAAGGGAACATTTTGCGTAATCGGGCACTGTCCACAATGGTGTTGCCGTGGAAGCGAATGGCTTTCAGGTAGTACTGCGGCCCCTCGGTAATGCGGTAGCGAATGACCACCCTGCTGTCCCGACGGTCAAAATCGCCTTCTACAAATACATCCAGAAACCCCCGCGTGGTGTAGTAATTGGTAATTAGAATCTGGTCCAGTTTCAGGTAGCGAAAATTAAACGGCTTCCCTTTGCGGGATTTAATAATTTCCTTCAGTTTGCCGTCGGAAATGCGGCGGTTTCCTTCAAACACAATATCTTCCACTTTCAACTGGGCAAACGCCAGAACCGGGATTAGAATCAGCAATGTCGCCATCCACCGTTTCATGATGCCCCACGGAATCCTTTCACCATTTCCCAAACGGCATTCCATTCTTTTTTCAGAAAAATGCTCATCCCCACTTCCACGCAATTGTGTGTGCCCTTTCTTTCATCTTAAAAATCCAGTTGCCAGCTTAATTCAAATTTAATGCGGTCGCTCCCCCACAGGGTTTTTTCGTACGCCGTGGTTAAATACCAGTTGTGGCGCAGGCGGTATTCCAGGTACAACTGATTCCCCGCTTCCCAGCGAAGTTCCGGCAGGGGGATATTCCCCAGCCCTTTTTGTTGCAGCGGTGAGCGGAACTCCAGGTACAATTTGGACGTCAGGAATTTGCCCAGCGCCAGGGTTGTTTCCTGCGGATTCAAACGGGCTTCTTCAAAAATGGGGTCTGTTTCGGCGCTTTCCACCCGAATCTGGTCCAGCCCGATAAACGTGCGGGCTTCGTTTTGGATCTGGTTAATAATGGCCTGGGTCAGCATCTGCCCCCCTTTTTGCTCCAGTTTTTGGGCCAGTTGCCCCTGAAGTTCCGCAAACGGCACACCAAACAGCAGCAACGCCAGTTGGTCCTTGGCATCGGGGTAAAACAAGGGCTCGCCGGGGTTGCGCACGTCGTAAATCTTAAATTCTTTAATGGGATTATTAATGCGCCCGTGCACGGTCAATTCAAACAACAGGTCGTATTTCCGCTTGGTGGCAACAAGATAAATTTCGGGCAACTCCTTGGGATTGACAAACTCAATGCGCCCTTCCTGAATGTCAAAATTCTCCACCAGCACAAAATACTTCCCTTCCCGCAGGTGAAGGTAGCCGTTTACTTCCAAATATTCCCGCGGGGGCTGAATAATTTGCAGGTCCCCCTGCACCTGTATTTCAAAGGTGTTCACCGGAGAGGTATTGCGGATAAAAAACTTTCCGGGAATCTGCAATTCAATGTTGTACGCCACGTAAGGTGGAATTTCCCGAAGCGTTGGTGCCAGCAGCAAATTCTTTTCGGATTCTTTTAAATTCAGCTCCATTTCGCCGTATTCCACCTGCACCTTTCCGGCAATGGTAATGGTATCCCGTCCTGTAATTTGTAGCTGGTCTGTGGACACCACCGCTTTCACATTTTCCAGAAAATAATCCACATAAGCCTGGTGGGCCTGAAACGTTAAATGATACAGCGGTCGGTCCAGATCGGTGAAATCCACGTACCCGTTCCCCCGAATTTCCCCGGCGCGGCGGCTGGTTAGTAATTTGCGTACCGGAGCAGTAAATCGGCGCCACATGCGGGTCCAGAAATTGCCCTCTGCAGCCCCGCGACTGCTCCATCCTTCCAGACGGTCAATGACCAGCGATTGCCCGCGCATGTGGGCATCCAGATGAATGTAGCTAATGGGATTGGCCAGCCGGTACAGGTACAGGGTTCCGTTGCGGACACGGATGTTGCCATCCAGGATTTGCGGTTCCTGGATTTTCCCGCCCACCGTGGCATGTAGCCGGATGTCTCCCGTCAGGCGGTCCACTTCCTCGTTTACCGCACCCAGAAAATTCAGGCTGTCTTCCTCAATGCTCACCCGTACCAGAAACCGGTCATCGCTGAAGAGCTGCTCAAACGCCGGGGGTTTCCAGCGCAATTTCTTCCACCCGCTAAGGTGAACCAGCGTATTCTCAAAATTGACGTCGGCAGTATCCAGGGTAAATTGGTTGGCGGTAAACCGCCCTGTTAATGTTCCGTAGGGGAAGCGGTAATTGGCGACCTGCAACCGTTCCACCGTGAGTCGAACCGGCACATCCGGCTGCCGCAGATTGCCCCCCAGTGCCATTTGTGCGGTAATGCGCCCTTTAATGGGCCAGGTGGTCCCCAATACCCGGGAAAGGGGTGCCAGTTGAAATTGTTCCAGGGCAATATTGCCACGAAGGTACCGGTTTCCCACCCACAGCGATTCGGGTGTTTGAATATCTACGCCATCCAGCGCCAGGTTGGTTATCCGGAGCTCCCCACCGGTCGGTTGGGAAAAAACCAGCGCAGGAAGCTGAAGCTCCCCATTGTGAAGACGGACTTCTCCCCGGATGCTACCCATGGGGACTTCGTTAATCATCAACCGGGGAATGCTCAGGAAAGCAGTGCCGTTCAGGGTGTCAGCGGAACCTTCTACCTGAATCCGGCTGTTTAACCGCCCGGCCAGACGAATGGGCATTTCCACAAAATTTTGAAAAACCGCCAGCTCCAGTTTCTGGGACTGCAACTTCCCACGCAGGCGGGTGGTTCGGGTATCGTATTCGCCTTCGACGATGGCCTCCCCTCCGGCATTATCCACAAAACGGAGCGGGGGGACAATCAGCCGGTCATGTTCCCACAACAGTGTTGCTGGCTTTGCCAGATGCAATGCGTATTGACGGTATCGCGCCCGGACGTTCAGGAACGTTAACCCCATTCGCCGGGGTAAATAATTTAAAATGCCCTGTACGAACAGATGGGTTTCCTGATTGGACACCTGGAGGGAATCGATGAAAATGCGATTTTTCCGGGAGCGAAGCACCAGCTTGCCTTCTTTGAACTGCAGTTTTTGAAAAGTTGCCGATTTAAAATGAAGAAAGCCGGAACCAAGGCGTTCCCGGGCAATTTGTTGCAGAAAAATCTCGCTGTGCAGCGTGTCCAATTGCAATTCACCCACGGTGGCATGAGCCATTTCCAGGCGAAGGGAAAAGTCCGGATTGCTAAGAGGCCCCAGTACATGCCCCCAGACCTGTGCCCGCCCGGTTAAACGGGGCAGCCCGGCCCGATGGGCAATTTCTTCCAGATTTAACCGATTGGTGGTCAGGGTTAAATCGCCCTCTTCAAACCGACGAATTACCCCTTCCAGAAAGAAGCGGGAGGTGCCCCCCATGAGAACAAACGACGGTTTTAAAATGCGGTACAACCCCCGTCGGGCACCTGCCCGCACCTGCAGGGAATCCAGGCGAATTTTTCCCAGACGGGAATGCCACAACTTTACGGTACCGGCACCGCTCAGCCGTTTGACATCCCAGCGGTTAAACCAGAAATTCAATTCCCCGTTGAGGTTTGTGGGCATGGGGGCAATATCAAATACATTCAATTGCACATTCCGGAATTTTAGTAGCGCCTGATTTCGCCCCTGGTAGGAATACTGCAGCTGCCCGTCTATCTGGCCATAGTTGCTGTTCAACTGAAAATCCTGCAACCGGTAGGTGCTTCCCTGTTTAAAATATTTAAAGCGCAGGCGCTCAATTTCCAGCGAATCCAGCACCCCCTGCACGAAAACATCGCCTTTAAACGCTGCCGGATTCCCAATGTAGGAACCGTACAGGCGCAAATACCCCTGCCGAAATTCCAGATTGGGCACCAGTTTCCGGGCCAGGGTTACGTCCACAAAGCTGGTATCCACAAACAGGTACAATAAGGGGCGGGGTTCAAACTCCAGTTCCCCATGGCCAATCAGGTAAGAGGAATCCGCCCGCGCTTCGAATTGATTCAGGGTAATCCGCCGGGCCGTGCCGCTGAGCCGAAATTGCACGTTGTATACCTGAATGTGCAGGGGATCCAGCAAAGCACGGAAATAATGCGGCGAAATGGCCACTTTTTCCGGCGACAGGTAAAACTGAATTTCGGTGTTAATGGCGGATGCAATAAAAGGATGGCGGGGGTTCTCCACCTGAAGTTTACCGTCCCGGATAATAAGCTGCTGAATGTCAATGACCGGAAAGGCGGGAATTTGAATGCTGTCCGGCATCACGGCGGGGAGGGTGTCCGCGGGTGCTGGTGCCGGAGATACTGCATCGGAGGCCGCGGTGGTGTCCGGCGGTTGAAGATGAAATTCCGGCTGGTGTAAAATAATGCGCTTAAACCACAGGCGTCCTTCCGTAAAGGTAAATACGTCGAAATCCGCCTGAAGCAACTCAATCCGGCCATTTACCCCCGGAGCAGTTATTTCGACATTTCGTAATGATAGGGAATGAATCAGGTCACCACCCAAACGCTGAAAGGAAATGGAAACCCCGTCGGGCAGGAATTCATTGATCAGGCGTTCTGCGGAAGAATCCAGCACCGGGGTCGTAACCAGCAGGGCATACAGACCAATCAGCACCAAGGCCAGCCCCAACAAAATCCACAGCAGCCATTTACGGATGGTTCGGAGCATCTACACTGTTTGCATTTTGAATAACCAATTCAAATATACAGAAAATTTGAAAGAATTTCTTCATGAATAAAAGTTGCCATTACCGTTGTGTTTCAACATGTTTTATTTTTAACCGGTTCTTATTTGTTAAACGATTGTCGATTATTCTTAGGAAAAATAAAAAACACAACGACCTTAGCGGTACGATGAATATTTTGTTGGTAGAAGACGACCTCCGATTGGCCCGGAATTTAAAATCCGCGTTAAACGATGCCGGTTACAGAGTTACGGTGGCAACGGATGGTTTTTCGGGAGAAGAAGCCGCCTTTGTCAACGACTACGACCTGATTATTCTGGACATCATGCTTCCGGGGAAAGATGGTCTTAGCATCCTGCAGAGTTTACGGGCCGAACACATTAATACCCCCGTATTGATTTTAACCGCCCGCAACCGTCTGGAAGATAAAATTACCGGGCTTGACAGCGGCGCTGACGACTATTTGCCCAAACCGTTTGCCATCGCGGAGTTACTGGCCCGTGTCCGTGCCCTGCTGAGGCGGAATTCAGACGTTAAACACCCGGTGATTTCAGTTGGTGAGCTGACCGTAAATACCTTAACTCACGAGGTGCGGGTACGTAATCAGCCAATCGCCTTAACGCCAAAAGAATATGCTATTCTGGAATTTCTGCTCTTTAACATGAATCGGGTTGTCTCCCGTATCGCTATTGCCGAACACGTATGGGACGAAAATTTTGACCTGATGACCAACCTGGTAGACGTCCACATCAAAAACCTTCGCAAAAAAATTTTACAATACAGCCAAACTCCGGTTATCCAGACGGTAAGGGGCGTCGGGTATCTCATTAAAAATCACAGGTAGCCATGCGCAATTCCATTAAATTCCGCCTCACCCTGTTTAACATGAGCATTGTTCTGATTGTATTCCTTGTTTTTGGTCTTTTTGTGTATTACGGAACCCACTACATCTTAAGCACCACTTTGAATAAGCAGCTACTGCTTATGGCGGATGCCATTGAGGACAGCTATATTCCGGAGAAAAATCGCTTTGGTTACCTGGAGCCCGGAACGGAAAGCTTCCACGCTGCACAAAACGCATGGGTGCGCATTATCCGGAAAGATGGTTCCGTTTATTTTGCATCCATCCCTTTTCAGAAGAATCCAATTCCGTTCCCCATAAAAAAAGCCCGTCAATTAACCGGGAAAACCCATCTGTACCGGAATTTCCAGGCCGCCAGTCAACAGTCTTATCGAAGTGTTATTTTGCCCATTTACAATCCCGCCGTAAAACAGGATATTGGCTGGATTGAGGTGGCACGTTCCACTGAGCACCTTCACACAATGTTAACATCATTGAAAAAGCTGTTAATTTTCGCGGCCCCTGTGCTACTATTCCTTGTTGGGGGAATTAGCTACTGGATGGTTCAACATGCCTTCCGTCCATTGATGCTCATGCGGAAACAAATCGATTCGATCTCTCATCAGCAACTGGAACAACGCCTGCCTGTGGTCAATCCGAAGGACGAATTGGGACAACTTGCCCTACGGTTTAACGATTTGCTAAGCCGTCTGGAACAATCCTTTAAAAAACAACAACAGTTACTGTCAGATGTTTCTCACGAATTGAAAACCCCCATCGCCGTTCTGCGTACCCGTCTGGAACAGGAATTGAATAACCCGGATTTACCCGCGCCCGTCCAGGCACGCATTGCCTCGGATATTGAAGAATTAGTACGAATGTCCCAGCTGGTTTCTGACCTCTCCTTGCTGGCTCATTCCATGGAAGGCGTCTTCCAGGAACAGAAACAACCGGTAAACCTGAAACTATTTCTGGTCAGCTTAGAAGAAGATGTCAAAACCCTTGCCCTGATGAAGCACCATCACCTGAACTGGCAGGTGTGCAGCGACGTCCTGGTGGAAGGAAATCCCGAACACCTGAGACGGATTTTTTACAACGTTCTGGAAAATGCCATTAAATACACTCCCGAAGGAGGACACATTTCCCTTCAGTGCCGTGCAGAAAATAAACGGGTTGTTGTTGAAATTACGGATACCGGAATTGGTATTTCTGAAAAAGATGTGCCAAAGGTATTTGAACGGTTCTACCGCAGTGACCAGGCACGGCAAATGGACGCCACCGGCCGCGGGCTGGGGCTTTCCATTACCAAATGGTTGCTGGAAATTCACAATGGAACCATAGACATTGCATCCTCCTCCCCCAGCGGTACCACTGTCCGCATTACCCTACCGAAATATCAACCGATGTAATATTACCTCTAAGGTTCTTTCGCCTCTACCCTCATCTTCATCATTTCTTCATTTTCATTGGTTATCTTAGCCGCAAAAACGGAATTGAACAGAATGAAAAATGGACTTTTATTCCTGGTTTTAATCGTCCCACAATTACTGGCCCAACAAACGGTTCATTTTTCATTAACGGATTGCTTGAATCGGGCTCTTCAGTACAGTTACCGATTCAAAGGAGATTCCACGGCCATTACTATTTCCCGCTTAAAAACCAAAATAGAACGCAGTTCCTACTTTCCGTCCGTAACCGGGGAATATACTCACAACCAGCTTTTATATCCCATGTACAATTTCCCGCAGTCCTTTTCCGGCATTGGCATTGAATGGGCACCTGGTAATGTACTTTTCAAAAGTGCGCAGGCATTCCAGTTGTTAGCGGCTTCCAGTCAACAGCAATTAAAAGCCACCACCCTTTCAGTCATTCGCCGGGTTAGTCATTTGTACTTTACCATTCTTCAACGGGAAACCGAACTTCAGCAGCTTCATCATCAGATTGAACTTGCAGAAAAACATCTGGTAGTTGCCCGCGCTTTATGGCAGGCCGGTAAAGGCAGTGAGCTGGCGGTGCTCCAGGCCCAAAATGCCCTGGATGCACTCCGGGTACGCCGCATCATTGTGAGTATGAACGAGGATAATACCAAACAGGAACTCGCCGCATTGCTGAACATCAAAGATTACCGCACCATTACACTGGAACCTTTTGCATTTGACATCCAGGAAGCAACGCAGGCGTTTCTTTCTACCCCCGTAAATGTGCAGCAACATCCTCAGGTTCAGGCATTGCGTTTTGAAGAGCAATATTATCAGGAACGTTCCAGGCTGGTAACCCGGGCATATCTTCCGGAAATGCAATTTCAGGTGGGGTATCAAGTAGACCGGGATCCCACTGCGGAAGGCAATTACTGGATGGCAGGAGTTGCAGTTCATATTCCCCTGTTTCAATGGGGACGGCGTGGTTTCCAGCGGCAATTGTGGGAAGCCCAACTAACACAAACCCAGTACCGACGCAAGCAAATCCAACGGGAATTATCCATTCAGGCAGAAAATTTGCGCCAACGGTTGCTAAAGTTGAAGGAACTATACACTGTTCAATCCCATCAATTGGTTACCACCCGCAAAGCCTTTCAATTGGCGCAGGCAAATTATCAGGCAGGCCTGATTCCCCATCTGGATTATCTAAAAGCGCAGGAAACACTGGTGTTGAACGAACTGCAACAAGGACAAACCCGCTTGCAATTTCTACAAGACCTGGTGGACTTTCTGCTACTCACCGGGCATACAGAAGCCATACCATCGCTAACTCAATTAAACGGGAAATAAAATGGGACATTTATCAAAAGGGAACTGGCAAATGATGCATTACCACCGTAGCCCGTTAAAATGGTTCCTACTCATTTTTATTATTTTAGAAATGAGCATTTCTTCCTGCGAGGTTACGCAGGATGATCCTGCTCCAAGGTCAGACTTCCGCCTTAAAATTACTGCAACCCCTGTCATTCGCGGGGATATTCGGGACACCGTGGCTATTTTTGGCCGGATTGTTTTGCGCCAGGAGGCATACCTATCTTCTCAATTTGCTGGTCGCTTAACGGATTTTTCCCTGCTTATTGGGGATGTCGTCCAGCACAAGCAACGCGTGGGAACAATTGTTCCCGCCATCCGAGAGGCATTGTTGCAGGTCAAAGACCACCTCTCGGGGGATTTAAAACCACTGGTTCAAGAACAAATGCAGCCTATCCCCCTTCTGAGTCCCATTGCTGGCACCGTACTCGCGGTTTATCACCATGCGGGGGATGTTGTGGAAAGAGGGGAACACATTGCCCGCATTGGAGACCTGTCTGCGCTGGACGTTCTGGGGGATCTCCCCGTGCAGTGGCTACCTGCGCTAAAAGCTGTCAGTAAAGTGACTGTCCAATTTTTAAATTTGCCTCATCCCCCTCTGGAACTTCCGGTGGCAGCATTGGGTGGTGCGGCCGATGAAACCAATCAGACCATCCCGATTCGCATCTCATTGCCCAATCCCAAACGGCTATTTCGTCCTGGCATGAAGGTAAAGTTAACATTTCCGGATCAAATTCACCAGCAGGCTCTGCTGGTACCCCGCACCGCTTTACTGGAAGAGGAAGGCATATTCTCCGTGTTTGTGATTCATGGAAACCGGGTGGAAAAACGCCGAGTAACTGTCGGTATTCTTCACAAAGACCAGTGCGAAATTCTTGCTGGTCTTCAGGAAGGCGAACGGGTAGCGACCCGAAAAGTCTATTCGTTGCAGGACGGCATGGAGGTTGTAGTACAATGAGACGGCTATCACAATTTGCAGTGGATAATCGCGGTGCTATTATTTTTTCAGCATCCGTTCTGGCGATTATTGGGTTGTACTTGCTCTTCCAAATTCCGGAAGGGGTTTTTCCCGATGCTACATTCCCCCGCATTGCCGTAATGGTTGATTATGGGCTGACTCCATTGAAAGAAATGGAAATGGAAATTGTAAAGCCCATCGAAGAAGCTGTTATGATGGTTCCGGGAGTCCGTATGGTCCGTTCCAGCATTAGTCGGGGTTCGGCAGAAATTAATATCGATTTTCAGTGGAAAGAGGACATGTTCCGGGCTTACCAGTTGGTTCAGGCACAGGTGAGTGGTATCCGCAATCAATTACCGGATGGCGTGCAGTTGGAAGTACGTCGTTTCACCACCAGTACGTATCCGGTAGCCGGTTACAGCCTTTATTCGGATAAATTGGACCTGCTGCAACTACGTGATATTGCTATTTATACCATTCGCCCCCAATTGGCCAGCATTCCAGGGGTGTACAATATAGAAGTTATGGGTGGTCATCAGCGGGAGTACTGGGTAAACCTGAATCCGGAGAAATTAGCCGCACTGGATTTGACCTATCAGCAAATTGAAGCAGCTTTACATCGCACCAACATTCTTTCCTTCGTCGGCCGGTTGAATGAGTTCAACAAACTGTATCTCAACATTGCCGATAACCGCTTTCGCAATATACAGGATATTCAACAAACCATTATTGCTCGCCGAAATAATACTCCCATTTTATTAAAGGACGTGGCGACCGTAACGCCAGCGGTTAAAGAGACATTCATTGCCTGCGAAAGCGACAAGCACCCTGCCGTGTTGATAACCATAATCAAACAACCGGGCACCAATGCGGTAAGTATTATGCAGGAGGTGGAAAAACGGTTAAAGCGTTTAACCCCTGTACTTCCACCGGGAGTGACCATTCGCAAATGGTATGATATGACGGATTTTATTAAACGCTCTATTATTTCCGTCCGCGATGCCATGTTTCTTGGTGCGCTGCTCACCATGTTTATTCTTCTAATTTTTCTTCATCGCATACGCATTACCCTGGTGGCAGCATTTATTATTCCCATTGCCCTGTTAATTACTTTCATCCTCATTAAACTATTTGGCATGAATTTGAATTTAATGAGCCTGGGAGGGCTGGCTGCCTCTATCGGCATTCTGGTGGACAACGCCATTGTGGTGGTGGAGAATGTAGAACGCTATCTGGAAATGGGGAAATCCCGGTACCAGGCGGTTGTGGAAGCCACCGGCGAAATTATTGTTCCTTTATTGGGGGCAACACTTACCACACTGGTGGTCTTTATTCCGCTGGTATTTTTAACCGGGGTTCCCGGTATTTTCTTTCGCGCCTTAGCCACAACATTGACCTTCGCCATCCTTACTTCCATGTTACTGGCAATATTTTTAACCCCGGCATTGGCCGTGGTGTTTATTTCACCTCGCAAATGGCGCCCCGGAAAATTTTTACCCCGGGTTATTCAGGTTCAACAAAAACTGCTTCATGGCGGATTTAAACGGCCCGGATTGGCCCTTGGGGTAATTGTGTTGTTAAGTGGTGTTGCCGTTTTCTCTTACCTGCGCATTCCCAGCGGTTTTCTGCCAGAGTGGGATGAAGGAACCATTGTACTGGATTATCTGGCACCACCCGGAAGCTCCATAGAAGGAACCAAAAGCATGCTTAGTAGTATTGCTAACTACATCATGACCATTCCGGAAGTGGAAGTATACTCTTTACGCACCGGTCGAAGTCTGGCCCATCCCCGCACGCATGCTAATGATGGGGATTTTGTTATTAATTTAAAAAAAGGACACCGCCGGTCTACATTTGAAATAATGGATGACTTACGGCGATTCATTCATCAAAAAGAACCCCGGCTGGAGCCGGAAATTTTTCAGGTGTTGCCTGACCGGTTGAATGATTTGAGTGGAGAAATTGCCCCTATATTAATTAAGGTGTTCGGAAACAATTTGCAGTTGATTCATCAAACGGCTGCTCAAGTTGCCGATTCGTTGGAACACATTGCGGGGGTAGTGGATGTGTACAAAGGCTTCTCACCCGGAGAACCGGAATTAACCATCCGCGTTCGCCCGGAAGCCGCCACCCGTTATGGCTTACAGGTAAAGGACATCAACCGGGCAGTACACATGGCATTATGGGGCGATAATGCCACGCAAATGATGCAGGGCCTGAAGATGATTCCAGTTCGCGTCCGCTATCCTAAAGCTCGTTTTAATCATTTTGAAGCAATTCGCAAGTTGCCCCTGTATTTCCCTCATTTAAAACGCGCCATTCCCCTTAATGAAATTGCAGAGGTACACAAACTTCCCGGTCAAACCGACATTGACCACGAAAATTTGAGTCAGGTGGTGAATGTAAAGGCCCATATTTCGGGGCGGGACCTGGGTAGCATTATCCGCGATGTGAAGAAGATGCTCGCAGGCATTCCCCTACCGCCCGGCGTCACCATTCAGATTGGTGGTCAATACGAAAGCCAGCAACGCGCGTTTCATGAATTGCTATTGATTTTGATTTTCGGGGTTTTGCTGGTTTATGCCATTCTGTTGTTCGAATTTAAATCCTTTCGGACTGCCGGTGTTATTTTGCTGGGAACGGTATTGTCCGTCAGCGGGGTATTTTTAATGTTGTGGCTCACCCGCATTCCACTGGATATCTCGGCGTTCATGGGTATGATTATGATTGTCGGTGTGGTCGTCAACAACGGAATTTTGCTTATCGATTATGTGGAGAAATATGCCCGGGAGTCCCAATCGCTTCACCAGGCTTTGCTTCAGGCCAGTCGGGTACGCCTGCGCCCCATTATGATGACCACCCTTTCCACCATTTTCGGCTTTTTACCCCTGGCACTCCGCCTGGGCGAAGGCTCGGAGATGCTGCAACCCCTGGCAGTATCAATGATTGGGGGTATGTCGTTGTCTATGCTCATTTCATTATGGTTGATTCCCATTCTTTACGGACTTGTCTGGAAGGAGAAATTCCGCGCCGGTAATATGCCGGAAAAATAAAACCTGGTGTTTCGCTTATTGTTTCTGCGACTTGAAATAGATTTTCAACAGCCCCTCCCATTCCCGGATGTAGTCGGCATAGTCTGTTTCTGTAAAGCTGGCAATAAACTCGTTTCCCGCTTGCGTTAATCCAATATATTCGTAACAAACGGTAATCCGGGTGGTGCGGGGTGCAATTTGTGTGCAGGACACTTGAATGATGCTAATTTTGCTTTCCGGTTCCACCTTGTAATATTCAACAAAATACGTTTGCGGTTCATAGCGCTTTACCAGCCAGATGGCCGGTTCCGCCGCATGGTCGTGATGCCGGGTTAAAAACACCGCGTCTTCTGTTAACGGGTTGCAGCCGCGAATCTCCGCGTAGTCCCATTCCGGCACCCACTTCCGTTCCCCTTCCGGGCTGAATAACGGGAAGACCGCTTCAATGGGTTGTTCAAGGGAAAACTGCTGGCAATATTTCCGTTCCATTCCGTTCTCCTGCGTTTCGGTTAGGCGTCCCGTGTGCTCTTCCACCATTCCTGCATTCGCTGTTTATTTTCCGGGGCGAAGTGCCGCGTGGCATTGCGCAAACTTTCTGCAGAAAAATGCTCAATATGCGCTTCAACAAACATTCGCACCCAATCCGGATGGTGGCGGGAAATTTCCCGCAGCACCCATCCCACAGCGGTTTTGGCAAACCGTTCCGGTCGACCAATAAGGATGTGGGCCGTTTCTGCCACCAGTGGGTAATACCGGGAATCCGCTGCAACACTCACAAACGGCACCAGAGCCGCCCGCGCCTTCCATAAATACGGGGCCTCCCGCCAGGCGGCAATTTCCCGGGCACAGGTGATTCCTTCGGTTTTAATCATTGGTCCCAGAATTTTCACACAAAACCAGTCGCATACATTCCAATCGTAAATCCATTTCCGGTCAAATACGCTGCCCAGTTTTGAAATATCCTGCGGACATTTCACGGCCTGTCGCGGACGGAGAATTTCACCAATCAACAAAATACCCGCCAATTTGTGCTCTGTAAACTCGCCCTCAAAAAGGGCCAGGGCCAATTCCAGTTGCTGGTCCGGATGTAGTTGATGAGCCACCTGCTGCTGGTGCCACTTGCTTACCACCGTACGGATGTCCCCCATTTTCACTCCCAGAAACGGCGCACTCCCTTTCA
>WGBF01000595.1 GCA_015494485.1 bacterium
AGGTGGCTATACCGCAAAAGCCCTTGGAGAATCTATCTTTACAGAAGCAGATACTTTAGAAGAATTGAAAGAAAACATTAAGGATGCCCTTAAGTGTCATTTTGAAGATACAAAAGAAATTCCGGGTATCATTCGTTTACATATAGTTCGTGAGGAATCGTTTGTATATGGTTAAAATACCTCGTGATATATCCGGTGTTGAATTAGCAAGACTACTGAGTAAATATAAATACAAAGTTGTTCGTCAAACGGGAAGTCACATCTGCTTAGTGATAGATTAAAAACATACTCACCCCCCATTTCAATACCTTCCATGTTTCAGAATGAAACAATCATCCTCGCTTTTCGGCTCCGCTGCTAAATTCGCTATTGCAGTACCTGAACCAGATGATAGTAAAAGCGAATGGCCTGCGTAAAACTGTCCGTGCGCACCCGTTCGTTAATACCATGAATGCGGGACAAGTCCGCTTTTTGTAAGAATACCGGGGAAAACCGGTACACCCGATCTGTTGCCCCGGCGTAATAGCGGGAATCCGTCGCTCCCATAACCAGATACGGCGCAGTAATGGCTTCCGGATACACCGCGCGGATGAGTCGCCGCAGGGTGGTAAATATTGGCGTATCCGTCCGGGAGACTGGAGAGGGTTCAATGGCGCCATTTAATTTTTCCACCCGAATCGCCGTATCCGCGACTGTTTGTTCCACGTATTTTTGCACATCATCTGACGTTTCTCCCGGCAAGATGCGAAAATTCACTAAGGCTCTGGCGCCGGTGGGAATCACATTATCCTTCACGCCGCCACGAATTACGGTAACCGCCGTGGTTGTCCGCAACATGGCTGCTGTGGTGGGTGATTTTAACAGCGCCTTTTTTAACACCGGACCCAGAAGGGAAAGATTGGCAATGAAAACCCGTGCGCTAACGGGCATGTAGGGGGCCACGGCGGTTAAAAATCCTCGGGTGGGTGGAGTAAATCGTGCCGGGAAAGGATGATTCTCCAGCCGGGTGATGCCTGCCGCCAGCCGACCAATGGCAGTATGGGCCGGAGGCATGGAGGAATGCCCGCCCGTGCCGGTGGTGCGAAGTTCCAGCGTTACATACCCTTTTTCCGCAATGCCAATCAGTGCAACCGGTGGGTCAATGCCCCGCACGGCGCCCTGCACCACGGCACCGCCTTCGTCAATGACGAAATGGAAGCGGGAATGTTTCTGGATTAACTGGCGGGCAATCTGGCGGGCTCCGTGGTTTCCACCGATTTCCTCATCGTGTCCGATGGCAATGTACACTGTCCGTTGGGGGCGGAAGTGACTCCGCAGCAGTGCTTCCACCGCTTCCAGAATAGCAATGACGTTGACCTTGTCATCCAGTGCCCCCCGGCCCAGGATGTATTCATCCGTGATTTTGCCCGAAAACGGGTCAAATTCCCACTGGGTTAACGAAGAAGAATCCACCGGCACCACATCATAATGGGCCATGAGCACGATGGGGGCAAGCTGGGGGTCGCTGCCCTTCCATTGGAACAGCAGGGAAAAGCGGTTCACGCGCTGCCACTGTAATTGCGAAAAAGTTTCCGGGTAGGTTTGTTCCAGATAGGTGACAAAATGTTCAAATACGGTGCTGTCAATCGTTAACGGCGGTTCGTAGGAAATAGTCGGAATTTGCAAAGCCTTTGAAAAATGCGTCAGCGCTGCCGGTTCGTCAAAGGCGGCCATTGGTTTTAGCGATGCTGCTGGCGGCTGCTGTCCGTTAAATGTGACGGTATTCCATGCAATGATTGCTACCAATGCCAATATCCCAATCCCGATAATTCCCGCTATCTTCTTCATGATCCTCTCGCTGTTTTGCGTTTTCCTCTGTTTTTGGGGCTGAAGATAGGGATTTTCCCGGGAAAATCAAAATATCGGGCGAAGTTCGTGAAAATTGCATTCCATTTGGGTAAACCTCCCGAAAAATTTAAATATGGTAGCCCGTATTAAAAACATGGGCTGGCGATTGGTTTCAAGAAAACCGCTTTGTATTTTCACATGATGTATGGGGGTGTGTGACCGATAATGGGCTAAAAACGAAACGGAGTGTATGCGACGCGTTTGGTGGCAGTTGTTGATTGTGCTGGTGTTGGCCGGCGTTAGCAGGGACGTTTACGCTTCCGGGCCAGCCTTTCCCCGGGAGACTGTTCGTCAGATTATCGAATGCATCATAAACGGCCAGTTTGCTACCGGGGATTCCCTGGCAGAAGTGCTCATCCGGCAGTACCCGGAATCGCCGTATGGTTATTTTTACCGCGGGGCGATTCGTCAGGCCCGAATGATTGACAGCAATGCCCTGCAGGATGACCCGCAATTCTGGTCGTACATGAAGGCCGTCATTCAACGGGTGGAACAAAAAGAACGCCAGGGGATAGCCACCCCGATGGAGTTGTTTTTTAAGGGCAGTGCGTATTACTACATGGCCTTTCATCACATGAAGCTGCACCACTGGTGGAAAGCTTACCGGTACACGCGTAAAGGGGTTCACATTCTGGAAGCGGCTGTCCGGCGGGATTCCACCCTGTGGGAGGCGTATCTGGGCATTGGAGCATACAAATTCTGGAAAAGCCAGAAAGCGGGCGTGCTCCGCTTTCTGCTTCTCATCAAGGATGAAAAAGAACAAGGGCTGGCCCTGGTTCGCCAGGCGGTGCAGTATGCTCACCTGGTGCCGGAACTGGCCCGGGACCAGCTGGTGTACATGCTCATGGATGCCGGACGCCCTCAGCAGGCGTGGAAGCTGGCGAAGGAGAATTTGAAACGCTTTCCCCGCAGCCGCTTTTTTTTGTGGACGTATGCCAAGGCCAGCTTTGCTGCCCGGCAATGGGTGGCAGCCGATTCGGCTTACCGGCACATCTGGCAATACGTGAAGGCGCATCCGGAACAGAAAAATAATGTGCCCCATGTGCTGGCCCGCTTAACCCGTTGTGCCTGTGAATTGGGAAATATTGCAGAAGCCCGCCGGTATTTTGAATTGCTGGAACGCCAGACAAGTGGCAACGCCCCGCCGCCGTTCCTCCCTGAAACGGAATGGAATGAACTGCGCCACCTGCCCTGCCTGATTGGCGACGTGGCACAGTGAAAAATCAAAGGATTAAAAATGCCTTACAGCAAAAATCTGAATATTGCTTAGTTGATAAAAGAAAAAAGACAATTAAATATCATGTCCACTGTTAAAAATCTTTTTCTGTAATCCTGGCAACCGGCGCTTATTCCCCGCCTTCAATTGCACTGACTACGTTTACCATTTCAATTGCCGAAAGCGCTGCATCCCAGCCTTTATTGCCAGCCTTTGTCCCTGCCCGTTCCAGCGCCTGTTCGATGGTATCC
>WGBF01000596.1 GCA_015494485.1 bacterium
GTGGGCGTTCTGGTACTGGAGAGCGATTATCCCAATCACTTTACACAGGCGGACCTGGAGCTGCTCACGTCCTTTGCCAACATGGCGGGTATTGCCATAACCAACGCCCAGTTGTACGAAGATTCACTCAAGAAAAAGAAGCTGGAAAGTGACCTGCTGGTGGCATCGCGGGTGCAACGGGCACTATTGCCTTCCCGCCCACCGCGCATTCAGGGCGCCGAAATCGAAGTGTTTACCATCCCCAGCTTAATTGTGGGTGGCGATTTGTACGATATCTTCCGGTTTGGGGAACGAGGAGTCGGGCTGGCAATCGGGGACGTATCCGGTAAAGGAGCACCCGGCGCCATTCTGATGGCCCTGGTGTATGCCGGTTTTAAAAGCCTGTTGAAGGAAATCTGGGAAGTCTCCGAAATTATGGCCCGCCTGAACAACCTGCTGGCAGAGTCCACCACCGAAGGATACTTCAGCACGTTTTTCTTCAGCGTGTATCAGGAAGAAAGCCGCAAGCTGACTTACTGTAATGCGGGGCATAATCCCCCCATCGTGCTCCACCCGGACCGCTCCATTGAATACCTGACCGAAGGTGGCACCGTTCTGGGTTTTCTGCCCAATCAGGAATATGTACAGAAAACCATTGCCCTGCAGCCGGGGGATTACCTTGTGATGTACACCGATGGGGTGACGGAAATCCGCAATGCAAAGGGTGAAGAATTTGGCGAAGAACGGCTGGAGGAATTGCTAAAAACGAATTACGGTAAATCCCCCAAAGAGCTGAAAAACGAAATCATTACGCAAATCCGGCGTTTTTCCGGTAAAATGGTATTTGAAGATGATGTAACCCTGCTCATTATGCAACTGACAGAGGACGCATGAAGACACGGCAACAGCGGATGTACTTATTTGATTACTTAATGCTGGGCTTTCCTGCCCTGTTAATCGTTCTGGCCCTTAGCTTTGCCCCTCCCGGCCAATGGCTGAAGTTTATTGTCCCCAACCTGGGATTTATTGCCGTAATTATCCTGACGCTGTTTATTGATGAACGCCGCAGCACCCTTCATACCGTGTGGCGGTTCTGGTATCCCATTGTCATTGTGCCCATGATGTACAAACACCTGGAGCACTACATTCATCTCATTTTCCCCCATTCGTTCGATTCCCTAATTGTCCGGCTGGAAACTGCCCTGCTGGGGCAACCGGTAAATGTCTGGGTACCTGCAATTCAAACCCCCTGGCTAACGGAAATCATGCACATTGCTTATGCCTTTTACTGGTTCAGTATTCCCATTACTGCGTTCATGTTCTGGCGGTTGCAAAACCGGGTGGCCTTTGAGGAACTGGTTACGGGCATTTTAACCACCTTTTTTGTTTCCTACCTGCTGTTTATTCTGTTTCCCGTTTACGGTCCGCGGTTTTACCTGGAATCCCGAATTCCCATTCACTTCCGCGGGATATTGCTCACGCCCACGCTGCGGGCCATTGTGCATCAGGGTGGCTTAAAAGGCGGGGCATTTCCCAGCTCCCACGTCGCTGTGGCGGTACTAAATTACCTGTACCTGAAACAATTCTTTCCCCGTTTCGCCCAACGCTTTTTTCTACCGGCTGTGATTATGCTGAGCCTGGGCACCCTCTACGGGCAGTTTCATTACCTGACCGATGTGGTGGCCGGGGTTATCCTGGGAGTTACGGTGGGGAAAATAGGCACCCGCCACATGATGCAGCGACTTCGCACCGCACCTCCGGAAGAAACTGAACCCGTAGAGGAAGCGGTATTATCCCGGGAATAACATTTTCCCCGGTTTCCCTTTCTGCCTGATACCAGCTTCCTCTCCGGTGTTCAATTTCGGGCAGCATAACGGCACCAGCAGACTCCCCCATTATGGGAAAATGCCCAGTTCGTAGTAGGATCGGGCCACTTTTTCGATGGCGTCAATAAAGGCGGCGGTGCGCAGGTCTATTTTGTCCTCATGGCGCTGCTGAATGTTGCGGATTTCCCAGTAGGCATTCACCATGGTTTCTTCCAGACCGGAGTTCACCAGATCGGCTTCATCCGCACCGGTGGCAATGCGGTCAAAAATTTCCTGATCAAAGGTTTTACCGGTGAGTTTCTCAATGGCCCGCAGCATTTCGGTGTTGATGCGTTTTTCAAACCGTTTGCCCATGCGTCCAAAGCGTACATGGGAGATATTCTTTAGCCATTCAAAATAAGAAACCGTTACCCCACCGGCATTTAAATACATGTCCGGAATAATCATAACGCCTTTTTCCCGGAGGACTTTGTTGGCATCGGAGGTCACCGGGCCATTGGCCGCTTCGCCAATAATTTTGGCTTGAATCCGATGCACATTCTCCATGGTAATTTGATTTTCCAGTGCGGCCGGTACCAGAATATCGCAGGGGTACTCCAGCAGTTTGGTGGTTTCCTCAATTTTCTCACCGCCATCCACTTTTAAAATGGAACCCCGTTCGCGGCGCTGCTGGAAAACCGTGTCCACATCCAGCCCCTTGGGATTGTAAATGGCGCCTTCGTATTCGGCAATGCCCACAATGACGGCGCCGCCTTCCTGCAAAAATTTCGCCGCATGGTAACCAACATTCCCCAATCCCTGCACGATGACGGTTTTTCCGTCCAGGCCGGGTGTTAACCCCAGGCGCTTCATATCCTCCGCATTTTCACAAGCCTCCCGAATGCCATAGTACACCCCGCGTCCGGTGGCTTCAGTTCGCCCCCGAACACCGCCTTGGGTTACCGGCTTTCCGGTTACACAGGCCAGCGCGTCCAGTTCGTTGTTGGACATGGCCATGTACGTATCGGCAATCCACGACATTTCCTGGGCGCCGGTACCGTAATCCGGGGCCGGTACATCCACCCCGGGGCCAATAAAATTTTTCTTCACCAATTCAAACGTATAGCGACGGGTAATCCGCTCCAGTTCGCTTTTGCTGTATTTGTATGTGGAAATTTGCACCCCACCTTTGGCACCCCCAAAGGGTACATCCACAATGGCACATTTGTAAGTCATTAAGGCGGCCAAGGCCATCACTTCATCTTCATTCACATTGGCGGCATAGCGAATACCCCCTTTGGTGGGCAATTTGTGGTGACTGTGCTCCGCGCGCCAGGCATGCACCGTTTCAATGGTTCCATCATCCCGCTTTAACGGAAACGTCATGTGGTACACGCTGTTACAAATTTTGATTTGTTTTAACAATCCTTCCGGATAATCCGTGTAGCGGGCCGCTTCATCAAAATTTTTATTGACCTGCTCAAAGAAACGGATGGTCTTGCTCATATATATTCCTCCTCAAAACAAATGTTGTTTGGTTTGTATTCTCCGGTGGGCAATGATGTCGCACCATGTGGGATGCGGGTTCAACCTTATGTCCTCATTAATGATTCAATGTCTTCCACTGTCTTCGGTATTTCCGCACTCAGGTTTCGATTTCCATCTTCCGTAATAACAATATTATCTTCAATTCGCACCCCAATATTTAAGTATTTTTTAATTTTTTTTGCGATTCTGTCCAGTTGTTCGGCAGGTACGCCTTTTTTGCGCAACCGCTGGAGGGCATCCTCCCGCACATAAACGCCCGGTTCAATGGTCATGACCATTCCCGGCTGGAAGGGAATGTCCACGCCGCGCCGGGTATAACCACCCACATCGTGCACATCCATCCCCAGCCAGTGGATGTACCCATGAATGGTAAAAATTTTGAAATCCGCCTCCCGCTCAATCAGGCCCAGTTCTTTTAACCCCTCCTGGAGGACGTTGTCAATCGCTTCGGTAACCGCTTTGCGGGTAACACCCGGTTTCATGTGGGCAATACCCGTTTGCTGGGCACGGAGAACCAGTTCGTAGATTTGCCGCTGTTCGGGGGTAAACTGCCCGCTGACGGGTACGGTACGGGTTAAATCGCCACAGTAATAATTCACCTCCGCGCCGCAATCCATCAGCACCAGATCCCCCGCCTGAAGCTGCCGGTTATTGCGAACGTAGTGGAGGATACCGGCATTGGGCCCACTGGCGATAATGGACTGAAAGGCTTCCCGCTGTGCCCCCCGCTGCCGAAACACATACTCAATATCCGCCTGAATCTGATATTCCCATTTGCCTGGTTGCACGGCACGGATCCCGGCTAAAAGGCCTTCTCCGGTAATGGCAATGGCTTCCTGCAAACCGGCGGAAAAATCAGCGGCGGTTTTAATCCGGCGCAATTCGTGGACGATGGGTAGCGGGTCAATAATGGGCCACTGCCCTCCACTGCGTTTGGTAACAAACTGATTCACAATAAATTCATCCCATTTCGGATGATGCCCAAAAGGGTAGTAAATGGGTCGGTCCCATTTTACGATGCGCGGCAGCACTTTGCCCATCTGGTCAGTAAAATACACCGCTGTTGCCCCGTACTGTCGCTGAAGGGATTTTGTGTCCACCGCCCGGCCATCGTACAAAATTTCCCGTTCCGTCGGGCGATGAACAAACAGTACAAACCGATAGCGTTTATTGTTCGGCACGAACACCGCCACGGCATCGGGGGCATCGTATCCGGTCAGGTAATAAAAATCGGACTGCTGGCGGAAGGGATAGGGGGTATCCAGATTGCGCCACACCAGCGAATTGCCGGGCAGGATAACCACTGCGTCCCTATCAATTTTCCGGAAGAAGGCTTCCCGCCGTTGGGCAAACAGATCCGTATCCATAGGGTACTCCCACGTTAATAAATGGAAAATACAGTGTAGTCAATTCAAATTAAACTGTTTTTCCAGGCACGACGAAATTTTTTAAACGGAATGCTTCCGTGCAGAAAAACCCTTCACATCTTCCATTGAAACAAAAAAGCTGCTTCCCGGCAATTCGGAAAGCAGCTAAACAAAAACATGAACCATATTACATTAACGAAGCGAGGCTTTCACGTATTCACGGCGCATGCGGGCAATGTTGGCAATAGAGATTCCCTTGGGGCACACCGCTTCGCATTCTCCGTGGTTGGAACATCCCCCAAAGCCTTCGGCATCCATTTGTTCCACCATGCGCAATACTCGCCGGTACCGTTCCGGCTGGCCCTGGGGCAGGAAAGTGTACTGGGAAATCTTGGCACTGACAAACAACGAAGCGGAGGCATTAGGACATGCCGCCACACAGGCACCACAGCCAATGCATTCCGCCGAATCCATGGCCGCATCCGCGGCTTCTTTGGAGATGGGAATATTATTGGCATCCTGGGCGCTTCCGGTATTTACGGAGATGTAACCGCCTTTGGCAATGATGCGGTCAAATGCGCTACGGTCCACTACCAGGTCCTTCACCACCGGAAAGGCTTTGGCCCGGAAGGGTTCAATGGTAATGGTCTGCCCATCATGGAAATGACGCATGTGCAACTGGCAGGTGGCGGTGCGGTGCTGGTCGCCGTGGGGAATGCCGTTAATGACCAGACTGCACATCCCGCAAATGCCTTCCCGGCAATCGTTATCAAATTCAACAGGTTCCTTACCTTCTTTGGTCAGGTTATCGTTCAGCACATCCAGCATTTCCAGAAAGGACATATCCGGGCTGATATCCGTGACAGTGTAGGTTTCGAAGCCGCCCTTGCTGTTGGCATCTTTCTGGCGCCAGATGCGGAGGGTCAATGTCATATTCTTATCACTCATTTGAATGGCGCTCCTTACTTATAACTTCGTTGCGTTGGTTTCACATTTTCAAAAACAAGCGGTTCTTTGTGTAAAATGGGGGTGTCTTCGTCATTCCCCGGATATTCCCAGCCGGCGACGTAACTGAAGTGCTCATCATCGCGCAACGCTTCGCCTTCCGGGGTCTGGTATTCTTCCCGGAAGTGCCCGCCACAGGATTCGTTGCGGTGCAGCGCATCCAGAGCCATCAACTCACCCAATTCAATAAAATCATAGAGCCGCCCGGCAAATTCCAGCGCTTTATTTAAGTTTTTATCGGAACCCGGAACGTTAATGTTGTTCCAGAACTCTTTCTTTAATTCCGGCAATTTTTCCAAAACCAGCTTCAGTCCTTTTTCGTTGCGCGCCATTCCAACATAATCCCACATCAGCTCACCCAGTTCAATGTGCAATTCCATGACGGTCTTCTTGCCTTTAACGGACAGCAGGCGCTTGACAAATTCCTGGATCGCGTTGCGGGATTCCTGAAATTCCTTTTCTTCGGTGGTAACATTGGGTAAATCGGTGCTGGCCAGGTAATCGCCAATGGTGTAGGGGATTATGAAGTATCCGTCTGCCAGACCCTGCATCAGAGCGCTGGCACCCAGGCGGTTGGCGCCGTGGTCGGAGAAATTCGCTTCACCCAGCACAAACAGCCCCGGAATGGTACTCATCAGGTTGTAATCCACCCACAGGCCGCCCATGGTGTAGTGGGGCGCCGGGTAAATTTTCATCGGCACTTCGTAGGGATTTTCGCCGGTAATTTTTTCATACATTTCAAACAGGTTGCCGTACTTATCGCGGATGTAATCAATGCCCCGCCGCTTAATGGCATCGGAAAAATCCAGATACACCGCGCGGCCAAATTCCCCAACGCCGTAACCGGCATCGCACATAAACTTGGCATTTCGGGAAGCCACGTCCCGCGGCACCAGGTTACCAAAGGAAGGATATTTCCGTTCCAGATAATAGTCGCGTTCTTCTTCGGGGATTTGGTTGGGCGGCCGCTTGTCGCCTTTCTTTTTGGGTACCCACACCCGGCCGTCATTCCGCAAACTTTCGCTCATCAGGGTTAACTTGGATTGGTAATGCCCCGATTGCGGAATGGCTGTGGGGTGAATCTGGGTAAAGGAGGGGTTGGCAAAATAGGCGCCCTTTTTGTACGCCCGCCAGACTGCGGTAGCATTGGAATTCTTGGCGTTGGTGGACAGGTAGTACACGTTGGAGTACCCGCCGGATGCCAGAATGACCGCATGCCCCACGTAGGATTCAATTTCGCCGGTGATGAGGTTCCGCACCACAATTCCCCGGGCTTTGCCATCAATGACCACCAAATCCAGCATTTCCCGGCGGGGGAAGATTTCCACCTGTCCCAAATCCACCTGGCGCATTAACGCCCCATAGGCCCCCAGCAGCAACTGCTGCCCGGTTTGCCCGCGGGCGTAAAAGGTTCGGGATACCAGCACCCCACCAAAGGAACGGTTGGCCAGTAGCCCACCATATTCCCGTGCAAAAGGCACACCCTGGGCTACCGCCTGGTCAATGATGTCCACACTCAACTGAGCCAGGCGATACACGTTGCCTTCGCGGGCGCGGAAATCACCGCCCTTAATGGTATCATAAAACAGGCGAAATACGCTGTCGTTATCATTCTGATAATTTTTTGCCGCATTAATACCCCCCTGGGCAGCAATACTGTGTGCCCGGCGGGGCGAATCCTGAATACAGAAGGTTTTTACATTGTAGCCCAGTTCTGCCAGCGCCGCAGACGCCGACGCACCGGCTAACCCCGTTCCGACCACCAGAATGGTATATTTGCGCTTGTTGTTGGGGCTAACAACCTTCAATTCGTTTTTACGGCGATCCCACTTCTTTTCAATCGGGCCTTCCGGAATGCGCCCGTCCAGAGGTTTACCTTCTTTAATTTTATCGACACTGAATGCCATAAATCACCTCAATACTTTAAGTAAACGTAAATTGGAATTGTAAAAAAACCGGCCGCAATAATAATAGCCAGAAGAACACCCAGCTTGTACAACATGGGGGTGTATTTTTGATTCCCCCATCCCAGGGACTGAAAGGCGCTCCAGAATGCGTGGCGTAAATGGAAACCCAGCAGGATCATGACCACTTCGTAAAAAATTAAATACCCCGGCTGATGGAATACTTCTTTAACCAACACAAACAAATCCCGGACTTCCTGCCCGTTGATGGTCGTGGTTTCAAATCGCCCGAATTTAAAATTCAACAGGTGAATCACCACAAAAATGAAAATAACAATTCCCGTGTACAGCATGGTCCGGGATGAGGTGGTTTGGTAGCTGGGTTTACCTTTGCTTCGGTACATGGCATATTTTTGCGGGCGGGCCTGCCATTTTTCCCACCAGACGATAATGCCGTACATGGCGTGGAAAATTAATGCCAGCGCTAAAAACAATTCCGCAGCAATAACCAGTGCTTTTAATCCTTCCAGTTTGTGGGCATACCCGTTTAAGGCATCCGGACCGGCAAAAATGGTCAGGTTTCCCAGTAAATGAGCCAGAAGGAAAAGAAACCAGAATAAACCGGCCAGCGCCATAATCACTTTTTTACCCACCGATGACGTGACGAATGTTTTAAAGGTACTAATGGCTCTGCCTCCTTTTGTTTTTGGGGGTTGTAATACCTGGAAAAAATAACGGGAAAGAAAAAACGATGTGTGCTTCAAACGGTGCCATCGCTATCCTTTATCGAAAAATCGCACGAACTCAACTGCAACTGCAACACAGTTGAAATTACATATCAAAAAGAAAAAATCAATAGTTTTTTAAAATCCATTGGTAGGCGGAACAGGACAAACCGGAATTGGTGCCCCCACACTTCTACTCATTGATTGGCATTCCGTTATTGGCGGGCAATAATTTCTTCCGGTGCCTGGTCCGGATGAATCAGCAGGGCATACGTCCAGTAATAGCGCATCACCACGCGGACGTACCGGCGCGTCTGGTCAAATTCAATCAATTCCATGAACAGGTCATCATCATTAAATGGCAGTTGACTGCGCCAGCGTTTTACCCGATGGGGACCGGCATTGTAAGCGGCAAATACGGAATACCAGTTGTCCTCAAAGCGGGAACGCAAGCGGGCCAGGTAATAACTGCCCAGTAAAATATTGACTTCCGGGTCGTACAGTTGCCGCACGGAAGAAAACGGCATATCCAGCCACTCACTAACCTGCCGTGCCGTGGCGGGGATAAGCTGCATTAACCCGTGCGCGTTGGCGTAGGAAACCGCATCCGCCTGAAAACTGCTTTCCTTTTTCATTACCGCCCAGATAACCGCCGGAGGCAAATCCCACCGTCGGGCCGCTGCTTCCACCGTGCTTTGAAAATAGAAGGGGTACAATTTTTTTAGCATGAACCGCCAGGTCGTCCAGTGTTTATCTTTAAAATAACTCAGGAATACCGCCCGGTACACTTCGAAGGCTTCGTGGTGCCAACCCACAAGTTCCGCCAGTTCACCCAGGGCATAAAAATACTCCCAGCGATTCTGAGGTGCTTTGCGTAACTGCCGAAATTCCCATTTGGTGTACGGCTCCCCCAGAATCTGATGCAACAACCAAAACCGGCGAAAGTGTGAAAAATATTGATTTAAGGTGGAGACTTTTTGCAAGGGAATGGCCCAGATGAGCGAATCTACTCCAGGATTGTGCAGGGGATTATCCCGCACAATCAGGTATGCTTTTAAGGTGTAGTAATTCCGAAAAGGTTCATCAGCAATGGCTGCCAGATTTTCCCAGTATCGGGAAAGGTTTCCTTCTGCCAGATACGCCTTGGCAATCCAGTACCGCAAACGGGCGGCAAAGTCCCCATTGCGGGTGTGGCGTACCACCTGCTGCCAGTACTGCCGTGCGGCCCGAAACCGCCGCTGCTGATAATCCAATAACCCGATACGCAACACCGCTTCCGGGTAAAATTC
>WGBF01000597.1 GCA_015494485.1 bacterium
AGGGCATAGGCAATTTCCGAAAGGGTGCCGTATTTGCCATCAATGGCCAGGCACACGTCGGCCGTTCGCACAATAATACTATTGCGCGCGATTCCCATCCCCGTTGCAATGGGAACTGTGACGTACGGATTGGCAGTATCGGGGGAATCGCCGGGCAAGATGCCAATGGTTACCCCACCGGCTTCCACAGCTCCTTTACACACGGCTTCCATCACCCCGCCAAGCCCCCCGCAGACCACAACACCACCCCGGTGGGCAATCGCCGCGCCGGCAGTAACCGCCAGCTGGTACACATCCGGGGGACACGTACCGCCCCCAAACACTCCCACCCGAATTGCGTTGCGCTGCAGGGTTTTCATGACACCTCTACGGCGTTAACCGATATATGGTTCTGGGGAACGGAATGGTTTCCCGCACATGCTGAACGCCACATATCCAGGCAACGGTTCGTTCCAGCCCAAGCCCAAAACCGGCATGGGGTACACTCCCGTAGCGGCGCAAGTCCAGATACCATTCGAACGGTTCTCGCGGCAGGTTGTGTTCCTCCAGCCGTTTCAGCAGGGTATCGTAATCATCCTCGCGCTGGCTACCGCCAATAATTTCCCCATACCCTTCCGGTGCCAGCATGTCCATGGCCAGGGCCAGTTTTTCGTTCTGGGGATCACGCTTCATGTAAAAAGCTTTCACTTCCGCCGGATAGCGATGCACAATTACCGGCTTGTCAAACTGGTTGGAAATGATGGTTTCGTCTGCGCCACCAAAGTCATCCCCCCATTGAAAATCGACCCCGTTTTCATGCAGTATTTTCACCGCTTCATCGTAGGTAATTTTGGGGAACGGAGGGGTTACTTTTTCCAGCGGCGCCGTATCCCGTTCCAGAATCTCCAGTTCCATGCGGCGATTTTCCAGCACGCGCTGGACAATGTAGCTTACAAATTCTTCCGCCAGCTTCATGTCGTCATCCAGGTCAAAATAGGCTACCTCCGGCTCTACCATCCAGAATTCCGTTAAATGCCGGCGGGTTTTGGACTTTTCCGCGCGGAAGGTCGGCCCAAAGCAGTACACCTTCCCAAATGCCATGGCAGCCGCTTCGGCGTACAACTGACCGCTCTGGGTTAAATAGGCTTTCTGCCCAAAATATTCCGTTTCGAACAGGGTAGTGGTGCCTTCCACGGCATTGGGAGTAAAGATGGGGGTATCCACCAGCACAAATCCCCGTTCGTTAAAAAAGTCGCGAATGGCTTTAACTACTTCATGGCGAATGCGCAAGATGGCAAACGGGCGTCGGGAGCGCAGCCACAGGTGCCGGTGGTCCAGCAAAAAGTCGATGCCGTGCTCTTTTTTTCCGATGGGGTATTCTTCCGCGCGATGAACCACCCGCAGGTCGGTAAGCAACAATTCATATCCCAACGGAGAGCGTTTGTCCTCCTTAACCACCCCTTTGACCAGCACCGACGATTCCAGCGGAATACCCGGCGCTTCTTCAAATACCTCATCCGGACATTCGTTTTTGACCACCACACACTGAATGATGTTGGTGCCATCCCGCACCAGAAGGAAATGAATTTTGCCACTGGAGCGTTTATTGTAAAGCCAGCCGGCAATGACTACTTCCTCACCCACATGGTTGTGAATATCTTCGATATACACTCGCTCTTTGTACGCTTGCAAATCCAGCATGAAGACTCTCCTTTTCTACCCGATTTTTGTCCCTTGTGTAACGAAAGATTTTAATGAATCACCCGGGGATACGCAACCAAATAAGGAAATGGTGTGTTAGAACAGTTCATCCTTGCGGCTTAGCAACCATCGCGCTTTGGCTTTGGCTACTGCAGTTAATAATTCAAAGCCGGGAAGGATATCGTCCGGTGCATTGAGCACGCGCTGTAGGACATCCTCAAAAATGCCTTCATCCAGCAAGGGATACGCATAGTACCGGGCCAGATAAATATTGGCCAGCAAAAACCGCCCGTCGGAAATCTCCAGGCACCGTTCAAATTCCTGACGGGCCTTTTCCGGGTCGCCCCCCAGCATGCGCGGCAACGACCCGTAAACACTGCCAAAAAACAGGTGAACCGCCCCAAAGAAATAATCTTCCCGGGTTTGTTGCACCCACCGCATCATGGCTTCCACCCGATTCAAATCTGCAACGGCGCGGGGGTCCCCGCTGTTTAAATTTACCCATCCGGCCCAGGCAAACGCCGTCCAGAACACAGCAGGAACTACTCTGGCATCCAGCTGGCGGAGCTTTTGCGCCAGGGCCTGGTCATCTTCCGGGATGCCATCTTCAAACGGCTTGTACAACTGCAACAATTGAAACCCGAAGTTCCGGCTCCGGAGGTAGAGTTGGCTGGCACGGGCTTCACTGGTGTCTTCCAGAAACGCCAGCGCATAACTGGCATATCCGCGGGTTAAATTCAGCAACAGGGCTTTGTTTTTGGGGTCCTCTCGCCATAACCCTTCCATTAATTTTAAATTGGCGGGAATGGAAAGGCGTGCCAATTGCAGGTCCGGTTCGGCAAAAATGGCCTGAACCCCGTGCTCCAGCACCGGAACGGTCTGCCGAATGGCCCATTGCCGGGGACTGCATCCCAGCAGAAACAGGCCTACTATTACCCAGAATGTAACCATCCAGCGTTTCATCACACGAAATTTGAGTGTAATACCGGGAAACATTCAAGATAAAAATAAAAATGCTGCGTATATGTATTTGCGCAACCCTAAAATTTTACTAATTTTATTAAAAATTGGGGGAAATGAAAATTTGCAGCACCGAAATATTGAACACTTCAACTATTAAATCATTAACTCGTGGGCTTCTGGGCCTGTGTTTGATTTTGGGAATCGTTGCGCCGGTGGCGGCAACGGAAACGCCGCCTGCCCGACCGCAGGCCCTGGATTCCCTGTACCGAAACGCACAGGAGGCCTTTTACCAGAATGAGTGGTCCCGGGCGCTGGCAATTACGGAGCGCATTTTGCACCAGGCACCAGCCTACATTGGGTACGACAGTTTGCCGGCGGCATACTGGAAAATTTACCTCTTGCAGCGCCTGGGGAAACCGATAGCAGCCGTCACGGAACTCAACCGGGCGCTCACGGATTCCCTGTTGGCCCACAATCCCGCCATTCAATATCTGTGGATTTTTTACGCCGTTCAGGGAACGGAGCGGGAAGCTCTGGCCGATTCCATTACCCAAACCTATTACGGGGTACTCTCCCAAACCACCCCCCGGCAAAGCGGTTTGTGGCAGATGCTTTATGCCCGGCAGGAATTTTTTCTCCCGGATTCCGTGCGGCGCGCGGTGACCACCTGGAAAAAACAACCCGATTTGTTTTCCACGCCGCCCTTACTCCAATTCTGGAAGGAGCTGGACCCCACCCCTTCCACCATCCGCAATGAAGCGGTGCTGGAGTATGTGGGCCGGGTAGCTCACGCTCTGGAGACCTACCCGGCCCCCACCGTCACCGGTTTCGATGACCGGGGAAAAATTTATGTGCAGCTTGGTCCACCGGCGCGTAAAGGCTCATTCCAGCAAGACCCCACAACCGATTTGCAACCGTATGATTACCGTCCCCATGAAATCTGGGCTTACTGGCAAATTTCCCCCCGGCTATATTTTGTGTTCATTGATTACCAGGATGGAAAGGGATTCCGCCTGGCGCCGTCAATTGAGGATGCCCTGCCCCTTTCACTGCCGGTGTACAAGCGCATTCAGTTTTATGAACAACTGGGCCGCTACGCAGCGGATTTGTACTACCGCATCGATTTAATTGAACGCGTGTACCGGGATGAACCAAACCCCGCCAGCGCCCGCACCAAAATGTTGCAGGAATTGCGGCGACTGGATGACACCAACGCCGAAATTACCCGGCGCATTACGCCCACATTTTATGTGCAACAGTATGAACGGGCCAGAGAATTCGACCTGGAAATCCGTTCTGCACTGCTGGCCGGTGAAACACGGCGGGAAAATTTGCTGGTATTGGCGCTGGGGCTACCTGCCGAACCGCTGGCCAAACTGGAACGCAAACTGGACTTTGAAAGCTGGGAGGTGTATTTAAACACGGCCATTAAAAACAGCCAGCACGATTTTATTGAACGCTTCAGTGACACGCTGCTGAATATCCAGACCTACCGGGCATCGGATTCGCTGACGT
>WGBF01000598.1 GCA_015494485.1 bacterium
AACAGCAATTTCTCCCCAAAGTATCACAAAAGAAAGAAGAACTGAAAAAATGTAGATTTTGGTTGGAAGGGGGGAAAAGCTTGGGAGGGGAGAGTAAATGGGCCTACCTCATCCCTGGGTCAGGCGGGCCTGCCTGACAAATTGCATTAAGAAGCAATCCTGCCTCATTCATGGATTAAGCATACAGTCCTGCCCTATCCCTGGGGTAGGTAAAAAACCCCCGGTACCCTTTTTAAGGGAATAAATGAAAAAATAAAAAAGCCAGGCATATAACCTGGCCTTCGCGGAGAGGGTGGGATTCTTTACTTGCCTGGGTTTTAGGCAAGCCTGCCTGACTGACTGCGTCAGCAGGCAGACAGGGAACCCCCGGTGCCCCTTTTAATGGCACACAAAAAATAAAAAAATGGCCGGTTGAATATCCCGGCCATATTGTATTGCGGAGAGGGTGGGATTCGAACCCACGGTGCCCCTTTTAAGGGCACACTCGCTTAGCAGGCGAGCGCCTTCAGCCAGCTCGGCCACCTCTCCAATTCACGCGTATGTCATAGAACATTACCTAAAAGCGCCCCAAAATTACACCGTATTCATATGGGAATCAAGCATTTTTTGTTCCCGGATTAGAGCTGTTTTTTGAGTAATCGGTGGTAATTCCGCGCCCAGCGCATAATATCTTCTTTCTCCTGAGGGGTTAACCGTGCATCTTTGTGAATCCACACGTATTGTTTTAACGGCATTTTATCTTTCTTGACCTTTTTTTCAATTTCTTCCAGAATATCCAGTTTTTTGTCCAAATCGTATTTGTCCCAGGTGGAAAAATTCACCTCTTCCCGACCATCCTGGACGTGCTTCACAATTAAAAAGGAAATGGGGGCAACGTAAGCGTACCACGGCCACCGGGTTTCGTTGCTGTGGCAATCATAACAGGCCCGCTGGATGATGGGTTTTAAATTACCCGGAATGTGAATTTCTTCGGACACCGGTGGATTACTGCGATCCAGTGGGATAAATTGAATGAGGATAAGGAAAATCAAAAACCCGTAAACAATTTTTTTACTCATGGAATACTCCTTGGTTTTTATAAAATGGTTTTACCCAGTGCGCTCTCGATTAAACTGACGGCCAATTCAGCGGTGCGGTTTCGGGCATCCAATACCGGATTTAATTCGACCATTTCCATGGAAAGCATCCGCTGGCTCTGGGCAACTTTTTCGCAAATCAAATGCGCTTCCCGATACGTTAGCCCCCCCTCAACCGGTGTTCCCACCCCGGGCGCTTCCCAGGGATCAATGGCATCCAGATCGAAGGATAAATGAAAACCTGCCGTCCCCTGGCTGGCGCGTTCAATAGCTTCTTCGATGCATGCGCCCACGCCCCGTTCATCAATTTCGGACATGGTAATAACCCGGACGTTTAGCTGGCGGATTAATTCCTTTTCTCCCGGGTCAATATCCCGCGCGCCAATAATGGTAACATTTTCCGGCAACAGGGACGGGGTGCCGCCGTTCAAGGCCACCAGTTGTGGGGCGCCATGCCCCAGCAAAACGCTGACTGGCATCCCATGAATGTTGCCGGACGGCGTGGTTTCCGGGGTGTTCATGTCTGCATGGGCATCCACCCAGATAACTCCAATTCTTTCATTCTTCTGCTTCATAAATTGAGCAACGCCGCTAACGGTGCCAATTGCCAGGCTATGGTCACCGCCAAGGATTAACGGAAATTGTTCCCCCCGCAGCGCCCGTTGAACGTGTTTTTGAATGGCCTGGTTTACTTCGGCCACTTCCGTAATGTAGCGGCATTTTTTATCCTCAATGGCAATATCTTCCGGTTCCTGGGCATGGATGGCGCCCATTTCCGTTACTGTAAAACCCAATGCATCCAGTTTTTCGGCCAAACCGGCAATTCGCATGGCCGAAGGCCCCATATCCACACCGCGGCGACCGGCACCCAGATCCAGATATACGGAAATTAACGCGATTGGATTCGCCATGTGTATTCCCCTTTTATGTGCAATTTTTAACCAGAAACCGGCCTAAATATAATGGCTTCTGATGGGTAAGAAAAAAATGTTTCATAAAATTTCTTCAAAACATTCGGCATGAAAGGAATGCAACATTTTTTGAATAATTGGAATAATAATTGCACAATTCGACGGTGATCACAGCAAGTAACTGAGGGCAAGCATAAACTTGACGAATTCATTAAACATGTGGTGGAGGTTTATTATGAAACGTATTGCTATTTTTTTGGTGGGGATGGTGGTTTTCAGTAGTCTTTTGAAGGTTCCTGTGGTACTGGCGCAGGATGCACAGATCCACCAGAATATTTTTGGGGATCTGGAAGACCAGATGAACGATGCGCGTGCAAAATTACTGGACATTCTGGCGCCGGAAAATTTTCAGAAAGCAGCAGAATATTTTCAGGAAGCTAAAGAGGATTTTGAACGGGGCAGGGATTTAAAAAAGATCATGAAAAAAGTGAACGCATCCCGGGCGTATTTAAAAAAGGCCAACGAGCATTATCAATTGGCAGTTGTAACCTTTGCAACAGTGCTCAGTGCCCGGGAGGATGCGGTCAAAGCCCAAGCACCGGCGTCTGCTACGGAACTCTTTCAAAAAGCGGAAAAAAAGTTTGTTGAAGCTGCCCGTAAACTGGAAGATGGGAATGTAAAGAAGGCCAAAAAAATTGGTGCAGA
>WGBF01000599.1 GCA_015494485.1 bacterium
ACGAGTTGGGCATGCACTGTACTGGGTTCGACTTTGAGTACTGTTGTGTGCTCCCTCCTTACAATAGTATTCAGGCTCAGGTAGTTAAGGTAGCCAAAGGCCGGAACAAACCGCTCCTCATGGACACATTCGATCCCAATGATCCGACTGTGATGATAGACGAAGTGACAGGGAAACGCTACCGACTCAAATACGAAATTGTGGACAACACCTTTTCCGAAGGAAGTAAAATGGTGTACTGGCGAGCGAAATACGATATGGACGGCGATGGCAATTATGAAGAACCCGGAGAAAGTGTAGCCAATGCGTATTTTTCTCACTTATATATTTATAAAGATCTGGAAGGAAGTAATCCGACGGGAACTTCCTCTGATGGAATGAAGCTATACATCGGCGGCCCTAAGCTGCAAATTCCAGAAGATGCCGGGCCATCCGGGCAAAAATTACAGGGATATCTCCGCAATGCCACGGAAAAAGGAACGATTGTTTTTACCAAATCCCCGGTTTTGGACAATGTACCTATTGTGCTAACTAATCCGGGTATTTGGGAAGCTCTGGGATTACCGGTAACCCCCTTCCTGGATTCCGAAATGGCGGGTAAACCCATTAAAACTGTGACCGAAAAAAATATTCAACCCTATCAAATCTCCCAAGTTACACTGGTGGATGCTGAAACGGACGAACCGGTTATTGATTCCCGGGGTCGAATTGTACGGTATCGAGGAACCAACCCCATTGATGTACCCAATTGTAGTAACTGCCATTCCAACAAAAATGCTAACGAAAAATATCCTGAAGTTTTTAATATGATGAAGCAAGAATTGGACTATTGGAAATCCAACGGTGCTTCTGAATGGTACGCACAACAAAAAGCAACCGCTATTAGCATCCTGGGGCTTCATGACAAAAAACATGGTACCCAGTTCACAAAAAACTATAATCCCACAGCGACGTCCAACCGACTTGGTCGGGGATCCGTATTGTGCCAAAAGTGCCATGCAGACAACGTTATTGGCGTTTTAGCCAGTGCAACGGTTAAATACCAAAAAGACGGCACTATACAGGTTGTAGATATGGCCAAAATTGATTATGCCCGTGCCGATGAAAATCCTGTTGAATATCTTGATCCTAAAAATCCCAATGTACCCAAAGATGGCACAGTTATTCCACCATTAACTCAAGCCATTCATTATGCACACCAACAAAATCGTCCGTTACCGGATAGCAAAATGCGAAGCGGCACCTGCCAGGGATGTCATCCCGCCCATCGGCAAAACCGTTCCATGGATGGCTATCCAATAACTCCGGATGGCAAGAATGCGTACGCCAATGCCGACAACCGCGATGCAATGGGTGGATGTTACGTGGGACGAGATGTTCATAGTAATAAAAACAAGGACGATGATGGTGCGGATACTCCAGAATATTTAAATGCTATTGGCAAATGGTTAAAGGAAAATGTTTCCCGGGAAGGCGGAGAGTTTAAAGGGCTGTGGTGCACAAATTGCCATAATCAGGTCTCCCGAGAACTGTATAAGGCGGATAACCTTGCCCCAGGGGAAGCATTTAATCCAGATCCCTCCCATACGATTCGGGATGATTCCCTGGAAGAAATTGCCCAAAAAATTGGGGTAACCGTCGACCAGTTAAAAGAAATGTTGGATCCTAAAGTAAAGCTGGATAAAAATGGCAAAGACACTGGCTATACATTGTTAGCATGGAGTCCCGATCGAGAGGTAGCACCAATTGCTGTAGTGGCCACGGATGGGAAAAATCCCATTATTAAAAAAGATGAGGACAGTGATATCAATGTTGTTATTCTGGACCCAAATCCCAATAATGTAGATAAGTATAAAGACCAACATGGAGTCGCCGCCCCGTACGACGCTGCTACTCATGGGCGTGATTATTGGTTGTCTCCGGGTGCTCCCCATTGCGCAGATTGCCACAAACCTCCTTTTGTGGAAGGACAGGGTGGTGTAGCGTTTCCCATCAATCAACCCGGCAAATATTCTCTGATGCGATATTCTAAAGGACATTCCGGACTTGCCTGCCAATCCTGCCATGAATCCATGCACGGGTTGTATCCCGTAACTCCTAATGTAGACCTCACAACCTACCAGCAAGCGGAAGCATTAAATCGTGATGGTAGCCATGGTCCATTGAAATGTCAGACCTGCCATGCCCGCGTAAATGAAAAAGGCGTGCCACTTATCGGCCAAAAGGTAAAATACAAAGGTAAACCCATTACCACAGATTACAACCTGGCTGTAGAATGGATTCATGCTAAGGCAGATGACATAGGGGGCAAAAATCCGGAAAAAGAAGAAGATTTTGAAGAATAAAACTAAACAATGCCTTCACAACTGAGGGGGAAGCTTCCCCCTCAGTTTTTTCTGCAAAAAAAATAAATTTCCCTTCCCATCTTTCGATAATTTTATTGTTAAACAAAATATCGGTTCTACCTTAATGGTGATTTATGCGCATTAAATGCGGTTGGTTTTCGTTAAGTTTGCTTGTTATTTTTATTCTTCCTCAATTTATTTTCTCTTTTTCGCCCTCCTATCCGTATACTTTTCATTCCGTTGATGACGGACTTCCCCAATCTGTTATTACTGTAATTTATGAAGATAGCTTTGGATACATCTGGATTGGCACGAATGAAGGGGTAGCACGCTTTAATGGAACCTCTTTCGATGTCTACAACGAAACCACAGGATATCCCTTTTGGTTAGTCGTAGGAATAATTGAAGTGGAGCCCGGTAAATTATGGATTGCAACGTTTAATAATGGACTTTGGGAATTATATCACGGGAAAGCCAAGCGGATAGAATATACCCCGGAAGCAAAACACCAGCAAATACATCATCTGGTAACCACACCGGACAGTACCGTCCTCCTTGTTACCGAACCAGGTGGAGTTTATGAACTGAAAAACGAAAAAGTCATTTTACACATTCCGGATACCACCGGTTTTATTGAAAACATTGCCATTACGGCCACGAAAGACCCTTTTGGAAACATCTGGGTCGGGACATATAAAAACGGCGTTCAGGTATTTCAGGAAAAACGGCGGGTAATTCAATTTACAACCGCGGATGGTTTACCGTCCAATGAAATCCGCAGCATTTTAATTTCGGCCAAACATCAGGCCTGGATCGGAACCAATAAAGGGTTGTGGGTACAAAATGCGCCGGAACTTTCCAAACGGTTCAACCAACAGTTTTCTTCTCCCTTCATCCCCCATATTTATTCCGCAAATGGTGAAGATATATGGGTAAGTATTGCAACCGGCGATGGTGGTGTTGTACATCTACGCAACGGCACTATTACACAAGAAATTCGTCCCCGTACCGGATTAGCAGTTCGATATGCCTTCATTACGCGTTCAAACATTTTAATGCTGGGAACGTACCGGGGACTGTTTGTTTTCCCGAATCAGAATTTTACCAATTATGATACAAATAGCGGCTTTATTATTCCCTATATCCGCGCTATTGTTCGGGATCATCGTAATACCCTGTACGTTGGTACACGAAACGATGGGTTGTATGTATTTCGCAACCACGCTTTTCATCGACTTAATCAATTGGATCCGGTTTTTAAATTAAACGCAATCTATTGTTTGGCCCCCGTTAACAAGCAGTTGTGGATTGGCACATCCCGTGGATTATATATTTTAGAAAACGCTCGATTTATCCATACGCCCCTTACACGTTTTTTTTCGTCCCGGAGTATTCGACGTATTTTCAAAGAAAAACAATATGTTTATATTGTACTACGTGATTCTATTTACAGATACAGCATTGATCACCCCAACAGAGCACTACAAAATATTAATTATAACCTCAAACCGCCCAGATTATCCATCTGGGGAATTCAGCGGGATCGCACGGGAACCCTGTGTTTAATTACCAATGGACAGGGAATGTACCGGCTTCAGGATTCCACCTGGGTACCTGTTTCCACCCCACACCCCATTCAAAAAATTTTTGCCATTCGGAAAGGCACTCAAGGGAATCTATATCTGGCGACATCCCGCGGTGTATTTCTTTGGGATGGTCAACAGGTACAACCGGTGTTATCGACTACATACACCATCTGGGATTTACTTCCTACTTCGGAGGGAATCTGGCTGTTAACCAGCAAGGGATTGCAGCATTTCCAGAATAACTTATTGTCGGTTTACACCCGCAAAGATGGCCTGGTAACCACAGAATTTAATATGGGTGCCGTTTTCGCAGATTCGGACAGTAGTCTGTGGTTCGGGGGTGTCGATGGTCTGGTACGATATAAAAAACAAGTAGACTATCCCACAACCTTTCCACCGGTATACATTACCCGTATCATGTCAGCAGATACAACCATTTATTTCCCCAGAGGAAATTTCCGTTTCCCATATACCGGTAACAACGTTAAAATCAATTTTGACTGGATAAATTTTGGGAATCGCTACGCACTAACCCTGGGTTACTTTTTAGAAGGATTTGATACGGACACTACCCGTGTGAGCAATACTTATCAGGCGTCCTACACCAATCTGCCACCGGGTCGATATACGTTTCATGTATTCTTAATCAATGCTGTAAACAACAACATTTTAAACGATACGGCCATTCACATCCAGATACTCTCTCCCTGGTGGCAAACTCCCTGGTTTAGAATTCTTTCTATTTTTTCATTAATTCTTCTGGGCTATTTCATTGTGC
>WGBF01000600.1 GCA_015494485.1 bacterium
ACCGGGGAGGTTGAGAACTACATTCAAATACAGGGTGGCGCGGTGCGGCCGCAAATTTCTCCCAATGGGCGGTATCTGGCGTTTGTCCGCCGGGTACGCACTAAAAGTGTTCTGTATTTACACGATTTTCGCACCGGGGAACAATGGCCGGTTTTTGACCAGCTAAATAAAGACCAGCAGGAAACTTGGGCCATTTTTGGAGTTTACCCCAACTACAACTGGACGCCGGACAATCAGTATATTATCATCTGGGCAAAAGGCAAAATCTGGAAGGTTAATGTGCACACGCGTCAGGCGACGATTATTCCCTTTAAAGCCACCGTAACCCAAACGATTGTCCGTGCCCTGCATTTTCCCCAGGAAGCGCATCCAGAGCGTTTCGAAGTCAAAATGATTCGCCATGCCCGCACGTCCCCGGATGGCAAATGGCTGGTGTTCAATGCGGTGGGGCATCTGTGGAAAAAACGCCTGCCGGATGGCGTGCCCCGGCGCTTAACCCGGGATACCCACTTTGAATTTGAACCGGCGTTTAGTCCGGACGGAAAGTGGGTGGTGTACACAACCTGGAGTGATGCCGAAAAAGGAGCAATTTACAAAATACGGCTCACCGGCGGACGGGCTCAGCGTTTAACCCAGGAAAAAGGCTATTACCATTCGCCGCAATTTTCGCCGGACGGAACCAAAATAGTATTCCGCAAAGGACGGGGAAATCGGGTGCTGGGCTATGCTTACGGTTTACGACCCGGTATTTACTGGATGGATGCGCAGGGTGGCACCATGCATTTCATCCGGAAAAACGGCACCCAGCCCACCTTTAGCGGGGATGGGAAGCGAATTTATTTTATGGCCCGCGAGGGCGGTAAAAAAGCCCTGAAGAGCGTGCGTCTGGATGGCGGGGATGAACGCACCCATTTTACCTCCAAGTATGCTGTTGCCATTTTGCCCAGTCCGGATGAAAAATGGGTGGCCTGGCAGGAATTGTTCAATATTTACATTGCTCCCTTTCCCAAAACCGGTGGTGCCGTGGAGTTAAGCGCGGATACCAGGGCCATTCCGGTACAAAAGGTCACCCGCGACGCCGGGAATTACCTTCACTGGTCCCGGGATAGCCAGAAACTCCACTGGGTCATTGGTCCCAGCTATTTTACACGGGATTTGAAGGAAACCTTTGCTTTTGTGGAAGGCGCGCCGCAGGAAATTCCTCCGCCGGACAGTGTGGGCATCCCCATCGGGTTGGAATTGCCATCGGACAATCCCGACGGCCTGATTGCTTTTGTGGGGGCACGCATCATCACCATGAAGGGAGATGAGGTTATTGAAAAGGGTACCCTCATTGTGAAGGGCAACCGCATCTGGAAAGTGGGACCAGCGGATGCGGTAACGGTTCCCCAAAAAGCCCGGGTGTTCGATGTTACCGGCAAAACCATTATCCCCGGTTTCATCGACGTGCATGCCCATTTACCCAACAGCAGTAATGGCATTTCTCCGCAACAAAGCTGGCCGTATTTTGCCAATTTAGCGTACGGGGTTACTACCGCACATGACCCTTCAGCCAATACCGAAATGGTGTTCAGCCAGGCAGAAATGGTGCGGGCAGGCATTATGGTGGGTCCCCGGGTTTTTTCTACCGGTACCATTTTGTACGGTGCGGAAGGCGATTTTAAAGCGGTCGTTAACAGTCTGGAGGATGCCCGTAGTCACCTGCGACGGATGAAAGCGGTAGGGGCGTTTACGGTGAAAAGCTACAATCAACCCCGGCGGAATCAGCGGCAGCAGATTATCCAGGCTGCGCGGGAATTGGGTATTATGGTGCTGCCGGAGGGCGGTTCCACCTTTTTCCACAATATGAATATGATTCTGGATGGGCACACCGGCATTGAACATTCCATCCCCATTGCGCCGGTGTATCAGGACGTGATTCGCCTGTGGGCCGCCAGCCAGACGGGGTACACACCCACATTGATTGTCGCTTACGGCGGGTTGTGGGGCGAAAACTATTGGTATATGGTTCAGGATGTGTGGAAAAATAAGAAACTGCTCACCTTTACACCCCGTTCGATTATTGATGCCCGTTCCATTCGCCGTCTAAAGGCCCCGCTGGAAGAATTCGGGCACATTCAAAATGCGAAGGCCGCCAAAGCACTGGCGGATGCCGGGGTACGGGTAAATCTGGGTGCCCATGGGCAGTTGCAGGGCCTGGGGGTACACTGGGAATTGTGGATGTTGGCTCAGGGAGGGATGACCCCCATGGAAGCCCTCCGTTGTGCCACCGTAAATGGCGCGTATTACCTGGGGCTGGAAAACGATCTGGGTACACTGGAACCCGGTAAACTAGCCGACCTCATTGTGCTGGAGAAAAATCCGCTGAAAAACATTCAAAACTCCGTGAGTATTACCTGGGTGGTAAAAAATGGGCGGGTGTACAATCCGGAAACCATGGATGAGGTTGCCCCTACGCCGCGGAAACGGCAACCCTTTTACTGGGAACAGGAACGCATAAATGATCGTTGGGTTTGGGATGAGGCGATGAAAAACGCCTGCGGTGCGGAATAATAGAAAGTTGGCTGTATTCCGGGGATTTCCCACGTTTGGGCGTCCCCGGAAGCGGTGTTTAAACAAAAGGCTTGATTTCTGCAAATCCGTAATATAATTTTGCGGCGATTCAAGACGGGCGGTTAGCTCAGCTGGCTAGAGCGCTGCGCTCACATCGCAGAGGTCACTGGTTCAAGTCCAGTACCGCCCACAAGCAAAGAGGTACTCATGGTTCCAAAAAAGCTTTTAAGAACACGTGTGGATTAACGACGAGGCCTCCGGGGATATTTTCCCTGGAGGCTTTTTTATTATAGGGGGCATGGTATGTCACAACACATTAAAGCACGTATACTGGAAGCGCAGGATATTCAGCGCATTATTACCCGGTTAGCGTATGACATCCTGGAAAAAAACCGGGGACTGACCAACCTGGTGCTGGTGGGGTTGCGCACCCGGGGGGCGTATCTGGCGGAACGTATCAGTCGTAAAATTCAGGAAATTGAGGGCAAAGAAGTCCCCACCGGGTTTCTGGATGTAACATTTTACCGCGATGACTTCCGCCAGCGGCTGAAGCAGCCTTCCGTGGAAGTGACCAACATTCCTTTTAAAATTGATGAGCAAAATGTGGTGTTGATTGACGATGTGCTGTTCACCGGGCGAACAGCGCGGGCGGCACTGGATGCCCTGATGGACTTTGGTCGGCCAGCCCGCATTTATCTGGTGGTGCTGGTGGACCGTGGGCATCGGGAACTCCCCATTTGCCCCGACTTTGTGGGAAAAGAAATTCCCACTTCCATTAATGAAGAAGTCCGGGTGAAACTGAGCGAAATTGATGATGAAGATGCAGTCCTTTTAGTAGAAACCCCTGCAAAATAAGGGAGCATTGAATGGCCGAAAAAAAACATTTGCTGGGTCTGGACGGTGTACCCCGGGAAGAAATCGAAGCCATTTTAAATACGGCCCGTTCGTTCCGCGAGGTACTGGACCGTCCCATTAAGCGCCTGCCAACCCTGCAGGGCAAAACGGTGGTCAATTTATTTTTTGAACCCTCCACGCGCACGCGGATTTCCTTTGAACTGGCTGAAAAACGCCTTTCGGCAGATATTGTCAATTTTTCCGCCAGTACCAGTTCCGTGAAAAAGGGGGAAACCCTGATTGATACGGTAAAAAACATTCAGGCTATGAAAATCGACATGGTCGTTATCCGGCATTCCTCACCGGGAGCGCCCCACCTGCTTAGCCGGGTACTGGACGCCAACATCATTAATGCCGGCGATGGCGGGCATGAGCATCCCACCCAGGCCCTGCTGGATATGATGACCATCCGCGAAAAACTGGGCAAGCTGGAAGGCGTAACCGTTGCGCTGGTGGGGGATATTTCCCACTCCCGCGTGGCCATGTCCAATATTCACGGACTAACCACCATGGGCGCGCGGGTGTTGGTGTGTGGGCCCTCCACCCTGATTCCCCGGGAAATTGAAAAACTGGGCGTGGAGGTGTACCACAACGTGGATGAGGTAATTCCCCAGGCGGATGTGTTGAATATTTTGCGTCTGCAATTGGAGCGGCAGCGAAAGGGGCTGTTCCCTTCGCTGCGGGAGTATCATAATTACTTTGGGATTACGCGGGAACGGCTGGAAAAAGCAACCCGGCCGTTGTTGATTATGCATCCGGGCCCCATGAACCGCGGAGTGGAGATATCCAGTGATGTGGCGGACAGCGAACACTCCGTGATTCTGGAACAGGTAACCAATGGGGTTGCCGTACGTATGGCAGTTTTATATTTACTGGCAGGAGGACAAAGTGAAATTAACTAAAAATACCATTATCAGTCGCCAGCAATTTCAG
>WGBF01000601.1 GCA_015494485.1 bacterium
CCAGAATGGGAAGCACCGTTGTGGCAACCGCAGTATTGGAGGTAAACTCTGTTAAAAACGCTACGGAAAGGGTAATTAAGGTAATAAACACAACAGGCGGCAAATGAATAATAAAGGAGAACTGCTGGGCAAAATATTCCGACAGTCCGGTGCGCTGAATGCCATCCGCCAGCGCCAGTCCCCCGCCAAAGAGGAGTAAAATATCCCAGGGGATGGTTAAAATGTCCTTCCAGTGCAGAAGGGTTACTTTTTCCGGGTCGTCCACCCCGGCAGGTAAAACAAAAAGCAGGATGGCCATGCCAATGGCAATGGTAGAATCCTGAATTTGTCCGCCTAACCCAACCCAATGGGGCCAGCCCGGTAGCACAAAATTCCCTATCTGAATGTCGGAGCGAAATATCCACAACACGGCCGTAATGGCGAACAAGATTAGCACCCGAAGTTCCGGCGTGGTCATTTTACCCAGGGAGCGTTTTTCCTTTATCACCACCTGGCGATCCATGGTAATATCCTTCAGAACCCGGCGGGTCAGGAACAACCGGGTTAAATAAAAATAAGTGATAACAAACAGCAGCACCGTTAGGGGAATGATGTACAGCATCCATTCCGTAAACCCCACTTCCGGCAGTTGGGGGAAAAACTTCTTATACACGGCCGAAAACACCAGATTGGGGGGCGTGCCAATCAACGTGCCCATCCCGCCAATGCTGGCACTGTAGGCAATGCCCAGCATTAGCACTGAGCCAAATGCGCCTGCCTGTAGCTTTTCCCCTTCCATGCGCTTAATGACGGCCAGTCCAATGGGTAAAATCATAATTGTGGTTGCGGTGTTGGAAATCCACATGGACAAAAACGCAGTCGCCAGCATAAACGCCAGCACCAGCCGATGGGGTGTTTTACCCACCCAGTACAGCACATTTACTGCAAAACGCTTGTGCAATTCCCATTTCTGCATGGCCGCGGCAATAAAAAAGCCCCCCAGAAACAAAAAGATTAAATGGTGAGCATAATTGGTGGAAATGGCACTGGTTTTGGCGATGCCCAGTAAGGGGAACATCACCAGCGGTAACAGGGCGGTTACCGAAACGGGAATTGCTTCCGTCATCCACAATATGCCCATAAAAACGGCCAGCGCAAACATGCGCTGCGCCTCAATGGGAAGGTTGGTATCAATGGGAAAATGCAGCAGGTAGCCAAATACCGCCAATCCCAGCCACAGTCCCCAATTCCAGCGTTTCATTCGCAACCAGGAAATCATTCCATGCCTGCGTCAATTCGTCCATTTATTATTATTTATTGCCGAATTATTCCTGCGCTATGGCAGCATGTTCCGGTAATCCAATCCGCTTTTCGGTATTGGGGTCAAAGAAATACACATGTTTTTTCACCAGACCAACGGTAATTTCCTCCCCCGGCCGGTAAACCGTTTCCGTGGAGACCCGCATGCAATAGTTCTGGTTATTTGCACTAAAATACACAAACATTTCATTTCCGATGGGCTCCACGACCTCTGCAGTAATGGTCTGGGGTTCGGTTAATTCCTCCGTGGAATGCAGGCGCACATCCGCAATATGCTCCGGACGCACCCCCAGAATCACCTCCAGGCCAATGTATGGGGTAAGGGATGTTTGGTGTTCTTCGGGAACGGTGAAGGAAAACACCGGGGATTCAAACCGCAACGCACCGTCTTTTTCAACAATGTGCCCGGTAATAAAATTCATCGCCGGACTGCCAATAAAGCCGGCCACAAACAAATTCACCGGATTGTTGTAGAGGGTCATGGGGGTATCCACCTGCTGAATGACCCCGTCCTTCATGACCACAATCCGGTCGCCCATGGTCATGGCTTCAATCTGGTCGTGCGTAACGTAAATCATGGTGGTTTGCAACCGCTGGTGCAAGCGGCTGATTTCAATGCGCATTTGCACCCGCAATTTGGCATCCAGATTGGAAAGGGGTTCGTCAAACAAAAAGACCTTGGGCTTGCGAACGATTGCCCGGCCCAATGCCACCCGCTGCCGCTGTCCACCGGAAAGGGCTTTGGGCTTGCGGCTCAGGAATTCGGTTAACCCCAGAATTTCTGCGGCTTCCTTTACCCGGCGTTCAATTTCCTCCCGGGGAAATTTGCGCAATTTGAGTCCGAACGCCATGTTTTCAAATACAGTCATGTGCGGATACAGGGCATAATTCTGAAACACCATGGCAATATCGCGGTCTTTGGGGGGTACATC
>WGBF01000602.1 GCA_015494485.1 bacterium
GAACGATGGCTTCCCACAATTGCGGCTGGGCAAAAATTTCCTTTGCCGTGGTGGTAGAGATTGCTTCTTTTGGGATTATCATTTCACCCCGGGAAATCGCCATCGCCTACCTTTCGTTTCCTTTCTTTTAAAGGTATCATTACCTTTCTTTTTTGTCAAGTATTTTTTGGCCTTTTCTTAATTTTTTTATTAATCCAGGTAACAATTCATATATTTTTAAACAATGCGCTTGGGCTTGGAAGTCATTTCCGCTGGAGAAACAACAGAAAACGCCTTTCTCTCACGGAACAGGTATGTTCATTATTTCTGTAATATCAAAGCGTTATGGGACATAAAATCTGATTTATCTCATAAAATGAAAAGAGCGGGCCTTTATCTTCCGGCAGGAAAGAACTCTTTCTCCCGAGTGGTGCTTTCCAAAGGCATTTTTATTTATCACTATCCGAAAGGTGCTCCGGGAATCGGTGTATTTCTTTTTAATAAAAACACCTTTCGTAATGCTATTGAAGAACATCTTTATATTGCTAAATGCCTTTTATCCAATTAAAAACAATCATTTGAGAATTTCAATTTGGCTTTCAGTTCGAGAATTCCTATATTTATTTCGAAACTTAAATAACTACTTATGAAAGATTTCGAAAGACAAAATACCACCCGGCGTCGGGCGGCCATTTTAAAACTGCTGGAAAAAGAGGGGCAGATTTCGGTACCCACCCTGAGCCATTATTTTAAGGTCAGCGAAGTGACCATCCGCAATGATTTAGCCCAACTGGCAGCCCAGGGACTACTCATCCGCACCCGCGGTGGTGCCATCTGGCAACCGCCCCTGGCCATTGATTTCCATTTACGGGAAAAATTAAAACTCCATCCGGAAGAGAAACGGCGCATTGGCCAGTACGCCGCTTCCATGATCAGCGATGGGGAAACCATTATCCTGGATTCCGGCACCACCACCCTTGAAATTGCCAATGCCCTGGTCCGGCGGGAATTCCAGCACCTGACGGTGGTGACCAACGCGTTAAATATCGCCATTGTGCTGGCCAATCATCAGGGCATTCGGGTTATTATGCCCGGTGGCGTCATGCGACAAAATGCCCTTTCCTTAGTTGGCCCTATTGCGGAAACCACCCTGAACAATTTGCATTGCGACCGGGCATTTATTGGTGTGGATGGCATTGTACCCGGGGAAGGGATTTACACCCCCAACCACGAAGAGGCTTTTTTAAACCGGTTAATGATTGAACACAGTCGGCAGGCCATTGTGGTTACGGATTCCAGTAAATTTGGTAAAAAAAGCTTTGCCCGAATCGCCCCGCTGAAGGATATTGACATTATTATCACCGATAAACACCTCCCCGCCCCCTACCGAAAAGAATTAAAACGGCATGCGCTTCAGTTAGTACTGGTTTGATTATTGGGCTTTTGGTTTAGGGCAAGATGCCTATTGGGCCATGCTTCCTTGTTTATACAGTATTACTAAGAAACTGTCCCATCTTGGGAATCTATTAGATTAACTTTTTATTACCGAATTTACATTTGTCTATACTCGACCACCAGAATGGGAACAAATGTTGCCTAACAACAAAACCCGCCCCAATGGGCGGGTTTTGTTGCGATATGCCAGTTTTTCTTCAGGGTTTATTAATGAAATAAATTCAATACCGTGGAGGGGAAAATACCAAAGAAGAGGATTCCAATAATGGTAAACAACAGGACCATTCCGGCACCGGGTAACACCGTTGCCAGACCCTTTTCATCAACCGGTTTGCGCATGTACATGGCAACAATGACGTTAATGTAATAATACACGGACAGGAACGAATTGAGCACACCAATGATTACCAGCCATACATAACCGGACTGCAACGCCGCACTAAAGATGTAAAATTTTCCCATAAATCCAACCGTAGGCGGAAATCCGGCCAGCGAAAACATAAACACCGCCATGGCAAACGCCAGCAGGGGTTGCTTTTGCGCCAGGCCGTCGTAATACTCCAGGCGCACCCGCCGTTCGTTTTCACCGGCAACCAGCGTCGCCACAGCAAACGCCCCCAGATTCATTAGCAGATAGGCAATCAAGTAAAAAAGAACGGATGACACCGTATTTTCATTATTTGCAACAACAGCAACCAGAATATACCCGGCATGGGCAATGCTGGAATAGGCCAGCATGCGCTTAATATTGTCCTGAACCAGCGCCAGGATATTGCCAACAGTCATGGTCAGGACCGCCAGGAACCACAGCACATGGGTCCATTCAATGGAGATGGAAAAAACGGACATGGGGAAAACGCGCAAAATTGCCGCAAATCCCGCCGCTTTGGCACCAACCGCCATGTAACCGGTTACCGGCATGGGCGCCCCCTGGTACACATCCGGCGTCCACATGTGGAAGGGCACCAGCGCCACCTTAAATCCGAAGCCAACAATCAGCAATCCCACACCCACCAGTGCCCAAACAGGCACGTTCAGTGCCTTCTGGGAAAAATAAGCGGCGATGCGGGTCAGATTACTGCTGCCGGCTGCCCCGTAAACAAGAGCAATACCGTACAGCAAAAAGCCGGTGGCAAATGCCCCCAGCAGAAAATACTTCAGGGCCGCTTCCAGGGA
>WGBF01000603.1 GCA_015494485.1 bacterium
AGGGAAAGCTTACTGAAAAGAACATTACCGATGGCCTGAAAGAAATCCGTCGGGCGCTTCTGGAGGCGGATGTCAACTACAAGGTGGTTAAGCAATTTGTAGAAGATGTTCGCCAGAAGGCCATTGGGGAAGACGTGCTGAAAAGTGTGACTCCCGGCCAGCAAATTGTTAAAATTGTGCATGACGAACTGATTCGTCTGATGGGCGAGTCCCGCATGGATATCAAAATGGCGGGAATTCCGCCCACCATCGTTATGCTGGTGGGGCTTCAGGGGTCAGGTAAAACAACCTTTGCCGGTAAACTGGCCAACTTCCTGCGAAAGAAAGGGCATCATCCCATGCTGGTTGCGGCCGACGTGTACCGTCCGGCTGCAAAGGAGCAGTTGCGGGTGTTGGGGAAACAGCTTGGTATTCCGGTATATGTTACCGAACACAATGATGCGGTCCGAATCTGCAAGGAAGCCATAAAAGCGGCCCGTGACCAGGGATGCGATGTTTTGATTCTGGATACTGCCGGTCGGCTCCACATCGATGAGGAGATGATGCGCGAGCTGGAGGCCATTAAAAAGGAAGTAAAGCCCAATGAAATTCTGTTTGTTGCTGATGGAATGACCGGTCAGGATGCGGTAAACGCCGCAAAAGAATTTCAGGAACGGCTGGATTACGATGGGGTGGTGCTAACCAAAATGGATGGGGATGCCCGGGGAGGCGCAGCCCTCTCCATTCGGGCGGTTACCGGAAAACCCATTAAATTCATAGGTACCGGAGAAACACTGGATGCGGTGGAGCCGTTTTATCCGGACCGCATGGCAACCCGCATTCTGGGAATGGGCGATATTGTTTCGCTGGTGGAAAAAGCCCAGGAAACCCTGGATGTCGAAAAAGCCAAAAAGCTGGAAAAGAAGCTCCGGCGGAATGAATTTACCCTGGAAGATTTTTATGACCAGCTTCAGCAAATTAAAAAAATGGGGCCATTGGAACAGATTTTGGGCATGATTCCTGGAGTTGGAAAACAACTGCGGAATGTTCAGGTGGATGAAAAAGCCTTGGTGCGAATTGAAGCAATTATTAATTCCATGACTCCGGAAGAGCGCCGCAATCCCAAAATTATCAACGGGAGCCGACGGAAACGTATTGCAAAAGGAAGCGGAACCCGGGTGCAGGATGTCAATCAATTACTGAATCAATTTGAACAAATGCGCAAAATGATTAAGCGAATGAAAGGCAAAAAATTCCGGGGCGCCTTTAATCCCGGTAGTTTTCCATTTTCATGAGAACAGTAAAGCAATAAGAAAAAATGGAGGTTTAGACTTTGGCTGTTAAATTGAGATTACGGCGGATGGGGCGCAAAAAACGGCCCTTTTATCGTATTGTGGCAGCAGATGCGCGGGCACCGCGTGATGGCCGGTTCATTGAGGAAATTGGTTATTATAATCCTATTGCGGATCCGGCAGTGATTGAGGTTAAGGAAGAACGGGCTTTGTACTGGTTGCAGCAGGGCGCAATTCCAACGGATACGGTAAAAAGTTTGTTGAGAAAAAAAGGAATAATTCTTAAGTTTGATTTGTTAAAAAAAGGGTTGCCTCCCGAAAAAGTAGAAGAAGAATTAAAGAAATGGGAGGTGCTCCAGATTGAGCGGGCCAAACGGGAGGAAGCCAAACGTGCCCAGGCGGCCAAAGCAGCGGCCAAAAAAGAGGAAAAGGTAGAAACACCGCAAGAAGCGGAACCAGCGGAAACACCGGCAGAAGAAGAAACACCAGAAAAAAATGATACTCAGGGAACCGAAGCAAGCTCTGAGGAGAATACTAAAGAGGAGCAGAACTAACAAACGCAACGCAATCTCCTAAATAATCCTAACACAAATAGTTTAAGGAGGTATTGTCGATGAAAGAATTTGTGGAGTTCATTGCTAAGCATCTGGTGGATAAGCCGGAAGAAGTGCAGGTGACCGAGGTAGAAGGAGAGCGGGTGACGGTGTATGAATTGCGTGTGGGTGACGGCGACCTGGGCAAAGTCATCGGCAAACGCGGACAAACGGCGAAGGCAATTCGTACACTCCTGAGTGCGGCTGCTGCCAAAGTTGGTAAACGCGCTGTATTGGAAATCCTTGAATAAAAAAGCAAAACATTTAAGGCATCCGGCATGGATTCCGGATGCCTTTTTCTACATATGTACGTGGCAATTGGCCGGATTCTAAAGAAGACAGGAGTGGAGGGCACCCTGAAAGCCGCTGCTTATTCGGGATTTCCAGAGCGGTTCCTGCATCTTAAATCCCTTTATATCCAGACTGAAGAAGGCTACCGGGGGTTTGTTGTGGAATCAGCAACGGTGCAGGGCGATGTGGCGGTGCTAAAGTTAAAACAAGTTAAAACCCGGGAAGCAGCGCGGGAATTGGTGGGGAAAGAAATTTTTGTGCCGGAAGCGCAACGTATTGAACCCCCGGAAGGGTTTTATTTTTTAGATGAAGTAATTGGTGTAACGGTCTTTGATACATCGGGAGAAAAAATCGGTAGGGTTACCGATGTTATCTCCCATGCCGCCAACGAGGTGTTTGTGGTGCGGGAAGGCGAGCGGGAAGTCCTTATTCCCGCTGTGCGTCAGTTTGTGAAGGAGCTAAATATTCCGGAAGGGAAAATGGTGGTAGAACTGATTGACGGAATGCTGGAAGAATGATACGGATAGATGTGATTACAGCCTTCCCCGAATACTTCCGCGGCCCTTTTGGCGAAAGCATGATTCGCCAGGCCCAGCGACGCGTGGGATTGGAGATTAATCTGTGGGATTTGCGCGATTTTACCCACGATGCCCACCGCACGGTGGACGATACCCCCTATGGAGGCGGTGCCGGAATGGTCATGAAACCGGAACCATTCTTTGAAGCGCTGGAGTATTTGTTTGGTCAGGGGCTGCCGCGGGAACAAACAAAAATAATTTACCCCTCTCCGCAGGGGAAGGTGTTTACCAACAGGGTAGCACAGAAGCTGGCGCAGGAAAAATCGTTGGTCTTCCTTTGTGGTCATTACAAAGGGATTGACCAACGGGTAATTGATTACTGGGTGGATGAAGAAATTTCCATTGGTGATTATGTATTAACCGGCGGTGAATTGGCAACCGTTGTGATTGTGGATGCGGTTATCCGCTGGATTCCCGGGGTTGTAGGGGACATTGAATCGGTGAAGAGCGATTCGTTTGAAGGAGATTTGCTGGATGCGCCCTATTACACGCGGCCAGAAATCTACCGGGGGTTAAAAGTACCGGATGTGTTGCGATCCGGCAACCATCAGGCAATCGAACGTTGGCGGCTGGAAAAACGAATTGAGAAAACCAGGGCGGTACGACCGGATTTGTATAAAAAATTTGTAGAAAAAAATAAATTGTAATTTGGAGGCTATCATCATGGACATTTTAAATGTTGTTACAGCAAATCAACTGCGAACTGACCTTCCGGATTTTCGCCCGGGAGACACCATTGCGGTTCACGTAAAGGTGATTGAAGGCGAAAAGGAACGGATTCAGGTGTTCAAAGGCGTGTGCATCGCCAAAAAAGGGTCAGGCATTAACGCCACCTTTACCGTACGTAAAATTTCCAATGGGGTCGGGGTAGAACGTATTTTTCCCATGCATTCTCCGCGCATTGAAAAGATTGAAGTGATTCGTCCCGGCAAAGTGCGGCGGGCAAAACTGTACTACCTGCGCGGTCGCCAGGGTAAAGCAGCGCGCATTAAAGAACGCCGTTCCTGAAACTACCAAAATTGCGCATAAACAAAAGGGCTGGAAGTGTATTCCAGCCCTTTTTGCATTTTGGATGTGCTACCCGTTATTTCACCGTCAATTCTGGATAATTGTGGACAAAATCGGCGTAGGAGCCTTCGTAAATCCTGACGTTGGGCCAACGGGCAATTTCGTGCAGGGCAAAGTAGGCTACAGAAGCCCGGACAGCGGTGACACAGTAGGTAATAATTTCTTTTTCGGGATTGAAT
>WGBF01000604.1 GCA_015494485.1 bacterium
CTGTAAATACCGACATGGCCGGCCATTCGCCGACCGCCCCGCGTCGCGAAACCATGATACAGCCGGAAGACGTGGCCGAAGCGGTATGGACGGCGATAAACGTCCCCGAACGTACCATGCTCAGTGAAATTGACATTCGACCGACAAATCCGAAAAAAGCATAAGGAGGCAGACATGTCCGATGCATTAGGAGGACGCACCTTTATTACCACCCGGATTGACAAACTGGTAAACTGGGCCCGAAAAAATTCCCTGTGGCCAATGCCCTTTGGCACGGCCTGTTGTGCAATAGAGTTAATGTCCACTCTGGCCAGCCGGAATGACCTTTCGCGCTTTGGTGCGGAAGCCATCCGGTTTACCCCCCGCCAGTGCGATCTGATGATTGTTGCCGGGCGGGTGGCAATTAAGGAATTGCCCATTCTCAAACGCATCTGGGATCAAATGCCGGAACCCAAATGGTGTATTTCCATGGGGGCCTGTGCCAGTTCCGGGGGGATTTTCGACACCTACACCCTGGTACAGGGCATTGACCGCTTTATTCCGGTGGATGTGTACATTCCAGGTTGCCCGCCACGCCCGGAAGCGGTAATTGATGCCGTCATTAAAATCCAGAAAGTTGTGGAAAACGATACCTGGCGGAATTACAAAAAAGAATTGCTGGAACAACGACGGCAGGAAAAAATATTCAAGGGCCCCATGTTGCCCTGGCAACCCAAATAATCGCTTGTTGCACAACCAAAACACAGGGTGGAACGGATGGTAAATGTGCGGGTTTCTCAGCAACCCCTTTCCAAATTAAAATGCGGTTTACTGATTATTCCGGTATTTGATGAAACTCCCCGCATTCGGGAATCAATCGCCCGGGAAATGCAATCACAGGTACCGAATCTGGAAACAGCCCTACAGGCTTCCCACTTCGAGCCCAAATTGGAAAACTACCGCGTGATTCCGACCACCTCCAGTGAACTCCCCCTTGTGGCGGTTCTGGGGTGCGGAAAGGTGGATGAATGGGATATTGAAAAAGCCCGCTGCGTTTTCGGAAAAATTGTTGCCATTGCCCGGGAACTCAAAATAGACAACCCGGTGTTTCACTGGGATGCATCCTACCCCCTGCCCAAAGAAGCCGCTATTTTTTTCCCGGAAGTGATTTCTGCCATTAGCACGGCTGCTTTTCAAGTAAAAGAATTTAAGAAAGAAAACGAGGACAATTCCTTTCAACTAACCCAGGTCATATTGAATTATCCCGAGGCTCCCGGCGAAATTGCCCAATACATCGACGAAGGCATTAAACTGGGAAATGCCATTAACTTTGCCCGTTATCTGGGGGAATTACCCGGTAACGTGCTTACCCCGGAGCGGTTCGTAAAGGAAATTGTGGAGCTGGACGGCTCCCTGCCCTCCTGGAAAGTGGAGATTCTGGACAAAAACACGCTGGAAGAAAAAGGCTTAAATGCCCTGCTTGCTGTGGCCCGGGGCAGCCAGCACCAACCTTTTCTGGCAATTGTTCAACATCATCCCCCACAGGCAAAGCGCACCATTGCGCTGGTGGGTAAGGGCGTAACTTTTGACAGCGGAGGTATTTCCATTAAGCCCTCCAAGTCCATGGACGAAATGAAATACGATATGTCCGGGGCCGGCCTGGTTTTAGCCACCATGAAATTAATTGCGGAGTTGCAGCTCCCGATTCACGTAGTTGCAGCTATGCCTCTGGTAGAAAACATGCCCTCCGGAAATGCGACGCGACCGGGTGATATCGTCACTGCCTACAACGGCAAAACCATTGAAATCCTGAACACCGATGCCGAGGGGCGCTTGATTCTGGCGGATGCCCTGGCTTATGTGGAGAAAAATTATTCCCCGGAAATCATCATCGATTTTGCCACCCTTACCGGAGCCATTATTGTGGCGCTGGGGCATCTTGCTGCAGGGTTATTTACGGATGACGATGAGTTGGCCGAATCCCTGATTGAGGCCGGGAAAATTTCCGGTGACCGGCTGTGGCAACTACCGGTCTTTGAAGACTATCGGGAATACATGAAGGGCAAACTGGGTGACCTGCGCAATATTTCGTCCAAGCCGGGTGCCGGTTCCATTACCGCTGCTATGTTCCTAAAAGAATTTGTGGAAAAAGCCCGCTGGGCGCATATTGACATTGCCGGTACCGCGTGGGATATGCCACCCAAAAGTTACCGCCCGGAAGGCGCCACCGGTTTTGGCGTTCGCTTAATGCTGGAATGGTTGAAGAGCCAGCTCAACACGTAATTTCCGGAAGGAAAATTTCCCATTCCCAAGCAACAAACGAACGGATTCCATGTTCTTTTTAAATTACAGATTTTAATTTCCAGCACGATTCAGTTTCCAGAAAATTAACCGATGTTAATTACCAACATCACAGGTAGCAGGCATGTTTGACATTCATAACCACTTAATTTACGAATTTGACGACGGCCCCAAATCGCTTCAGGAAGCGGTGGATATGTTGAAAGAGGCCGAAGCGCAGGGAATTACCCACGCATTTGCTACCTCCCATTTTCAGGAAATTATCCCCATAACCATGGAAGATGACTATTTTCGAAAACTGGAGGAATTGCGCAACCGTCTGGAAGCTGAAAATGTTCAGGTGCAAATCCACTCCGGAAGCGAGCTGTTCTACCACCACTTCATGAATGAAACCGTAAAACAGCATCGGGTTTGCCGGTTAAATGGAACCAGCAAATACGTACTATTTGAATTCCCCCTTTACCTGAAACCCACCGGTTATGAAGAAGCCATCTTCCAATTAAAAATGGACGGTTACTTTCCCATTCTGGCACATCCAGAACGGTACACCTTTATTCAGCAAGACCCGGAAAAAATTGTGGATATTTTAAAATTGGGTGCCCTTTTGCAGGTAAACACCGGCAGTATTCTGGGAAATTTCGGCCGCACTGCACAACGCCTGGCCCGGCAATTTCTGGAACTGCGGTTGGTTTCTTTTCTGGGGTCGGATGCCCATCGAAAAGAGGGGCGTTCCTTCTCCCTGAAACCGGCCATTGATGAAATTCGCCATATTGTGGACAACGGCTACATCGAAGAACTAACTCACCTGAACCCCGCAAAAATTCTGAATAATACCGAGGTGGAATCGCCGCCGATTCCGGAATTCAAAAATGGCGGGTTGTTTTCCCGCTTACGTAAAATCTTTACTTTTTAGCGTTTCTCTTTCCGGGGCAGTTCGTCATCCGCTCCACCGGATATTTAGCAGCCCATTATTTTCATCAATCACCGTTTTTTTCTTGAAAGATTCCTGCGTAACGCCTATTTTATTTCTTTTCTAAACACATAAAACACAGGAGGTTTTATATGGCAAACGCAAAGACCGGTAATGGGGAAAATTTACCATTCAGTGAGAAGATTGTGCTGGAGAACTGGCACCACCGCAACATCAGTGTTGAGGCCTACCAGGACATGCACCGGCGCACCCTTTCCCCGGAATTCTGGGAAGAAGTGGCCAATGAGATTGATTGGTTCCGTAAATGGGACACGGCTATGGATGATTCCAATCCGCCTTTCTACAAATGGTTTGTGGGTGGACAATTGAACGCGTCCTACTTGTGTCTGGATCGCCACATTGCCAGTTGGCGCAAAAACAAAGTGGCCATCATCTGGGAAGGGGAACCGGTGGATGAAGAAGGCAATCCCAAGGAAGTTCGCAAATTAACGTATTACGATTTGTACAAAATGGTCAACCGAATGGCAACGGTATTTCGCCGGAATTTTGGTATTAAGAAGGGGGATAAGGTTGGCCTGTATATGCCCATGGTTCCGGAATTACCGGTAGCCATGCTGGCCCTGGCACGGATTGGGGCAACATTTTCCGTGGTATTTTCCGGTTTTTCGGCAGATTCTCTTGCCGAGCGCATGAATGACGCCGAAGCCAAAATGATAATTACCGCAAACGGCTTTTACCGGCGGGGCAAAATTGTCAATTTAAAACCCATTGTGGACGAGGCCGTGGAAAAATCCCCCACCGTGAAAAATGTTATTGTTTTCCGTCGTATTCCGGATCTGGATACCCCCATGACGGAAGGCCGGGATTATTGGTGGAGCGAGCTATTGAACGGGACGGAAGAAAACGCCTACATCGAACCCGAACACCTGCCCTCTGAATTCCCGTTGTACATCCTGTACACTTCCGGTACTACCGGTAAGCCCAAGGGAATTGTGCACGATACGGGTGGCTACATGACCCTGTTGCACGCCACCATGAAGTGGGTGTTCGATATTAAAGATAAGGATGTGTTCTGGTGCGCTGCCGATATTGGTTGGGTTACCGGGCACTCCTACATCGTGTTTGGCCCGTTAATGGAAGGGGCCACGGAAATCATGTACGAGGGTGCCCCAACCTTCCCAGAACCCGACCGCTGGTGGGCAATGATTGAACGGTACGGGGTAACCGTCTACTACACCTCCCCCACCGCCATTCGTACACTGATGAAATTCGGTGACCAATGGGTGCGGCGGCATGACCTGTCTACATTGCGCATACTGCACTCCGTTGGGGAGCCCATCAATCCCGAAGCCTGGCGCTGGTATTTTGAAGTCATTGGCGGAAAACGCTGTCCGGTAGGTTCCACCTGGTGGATGACGGAAACCGGCGGCATCATGATTTCCCACCTGCCAGGATATGCCCTGGTACCCCTAAAACCCGGAACCAACGGCCTGCCCATCCCCGGCGTCAATGCCGATGTGGTGGATGAGTCGGGCAATTCCGCAACTCCCGGTTCCAAAGGCTACCTGGTGATTAAAAATCCCTGGCCGGGGATGCCGTTAACCATTCACCGGGATCCGGACAAATTTGTCCAGACCTACTTCAGCCGTTTTGAAGGAAGCTACTACGCAGGCGATTACGCCATTAAGGACGAAGACGGCTACATCTGGGTACTGGGACGCGCCGATGAAGTCCTGAACGTTGCCGGGCACCGTCTGGGTACGTATGAAATCGAATCCTCTCTGGTAGGCCACAAAGCGGTGGCGGAAGCGGCCGTCATTGGTGTACCGGACGAAGTCAAGGGCGAGGTGCCCATGGCGTTCGTTACCC
>WGBF01000605.1 GCA_015494485.1 bacterium
GTCGCCGCAGGAACTGTTGGGTGCCGGAACCCGCGTCGCGTACGAAACAATTCGCCGGGAAGTACCCATTCTGGAAACCGACCGCCCGTTGTATGGGGATATTGACTCTATTGCCCGAATGGTACGGTCCGGTGCGTTGCTGCAAGCGGTGGAACAGGCGATTGGGACGCTCCGGTAACACCGGGTGCGGGCTGTCCGCTCAATCGAATTGCGCCATACGCAACACTCTTTTGCAGTTTCTTCTAAGAAACACGGGGTACAAACCAACCACGCGTCCGGATCATTTATTCGGAAGCGGATCTTGGAGAAGAATTCCTTTCGAAAGAATAACCTGTTCGGTGCTTCAGCCGGTTTTTGCAGATAACAATTGCCGGATAACTTCTGCCGCGTCAGAAACCGGCACGGTTTGCTGGTTACCACTGCGCATATCCTTAACATTTACCGCTTCGGCCGCCTGCTCTTCCGGCCCTGCAATGACCACAATGGGAATGCCTTTGTCGTTGGCCAGCCCGAATTGCCCCCGGAGTTTGGACTTTCCGGTGTACAGGTCCGTATTCAGCCCGGCAGCGCGCAATTCCCGTGCAATCCGGATGGAATAGGGGAGGGTGCTTTCATCAAATACCGTTACCAAAACCTGCACGGGGGTGCGTAAATCCTCCGGGAACATGTTCAATTCTTCCATAACAGTAATAATGCGTTCCAGGCCGATGGTGGATCCGGTAGCAGGCTGGTCCTGCCCGGAGAACAGTCCAATTAAATTGTCATATCGACCCCCGCCGGTAATACTGCCAATTTTGGGTTCTTCAACAACTGTTTCGTAAATAGGGCCGGTGTAGTAATCTAATCCCCGGGAAAGAAACAGGTCCAGGGTTAAAGCCGAATCCGGAATTTGGTAGTAGGAAAGATATTCAAACAACTGTTGCATTTCTGCCACCCCGGCTTTCCCGGTTTCGCTCTCCTGCAGGTATGCGGCAATGTGGTTCAATCGTGTCTGGTTGTCCCCTTCAATGCTAAGGGCACCCAATATTTTTTGAATGGCTGCCGGGGGAATTTCCCGCTCCTGCAGTTCCTGCTTCACGCCCTCAATGCCAATTTTGTCCATTTTGTCGATGGCCCGGCACACTTCCAGTTCACGATCCATGCCCGCGCCGGACACTTCCGTGATACCAAACAGAATTTTGCGGCTGTTTACCCGAATTTTAAACTGCTGAAAGCCCAATGCCGTGAGGGATTCGTAAATAATGGCAATAATTTCTGCATCCGCCAGCACCGAAGGGCTACCCACAATGTCCACATCGCATTGGTAAAACTCCCGAAAGCGGCCCTTCTGGGGTTTGTCCGCCCGCCATACTGGTTGAATTTGATACCGCTTAAAAGGTTTGGGAATTTGCGGATACATGGCAATCACGCGGGAAAGGGGAACCGTTAAGTCATACCGCAGTCCCACTTCGCGTTTTCCGCGGTCCACAAAGCGGTAGGTTAAGCGGTCGGCTTCTTCCCCGTATTTACCGGAAAGGGTTTCCCACAATTCAATGGTTGGCGTTTCCAGCGGTTCAAAGCCATATTTTTCAAAAATGGTCTTTAAAATCTGGATCACATACTGGCGTTTTACCATTTGTTCGGGGAGAAAATCCCGGGTGCCTTTATAGATACGCGGTTGAATTTTTTTTGCCACGGAAATACTCCTTTAATTATTAATTTTTGCCCCTTCAGCAATCCACGTTTCAATGGCGCGAATGTACGATTCACCTAACGGCGGCCGGTTTAGCGGCATTCGGGGGATGTCGCCAACATTGCTAATCAGCACCTGAAACAATAGGCTATGTTCCGGATCGCCGGGAATGACAACTTTGCCGGAATTTCCAATGAGCGTTGGAAACGGCGATTCCAGATCCAGTCCACCGGCAGCATCCTGAGCCCGGTGACAACCCGGAGCGTTGGCACAGTAATCCAGAAAAATGGGGCGAATGTGCTGGCTAAAACTGAGATTTTTTTCCGGTAACGGTGGTGGCCCGGCATCGGTATTGTTTTTACAGGAAAAAAATAAAACAAAAAGAATACCCAAAAAACTGAGTAAAAATTCCCTTTGAATACCCCGTACCATGGAAAAAACTTTCTAAGTCTTTATTTTTATTAAAAGCATTTAAAAATTTACGAAAATCAGCCGTATATTAGAAACAATTAATTTTTTTGGGGAGAAATCGCTATATGGATGTACAATCCGTTCAGGAGAGTACTGCCGTGGATACGCAACAAGCAAAAATCCTGATTGTGGACGACGAAGAATCCGTCCACAAGCTAATATCGTCTTTTCTTAAACGCCATGGCTATGTACCCCTGAGTTGTTTTAAAAGTGACGAAATTGTAGAAACCGTAGAAAAAACCAAGCCCGATTTAATTTTAATGGATTTAATGATGCCGCGCCTGGATGGCATTAGTGCCACGCGGCGGATTCGGAATCTGGATAACGGGACTTATCTCCCCATTATTGTGGTTACGGCCCGGCGGGAAGTGAAAGAAATGGTGCAGGCGCTGGAAGCCGGTGCAGATGATTACATTACCAAACCCTTTGAATTCGAAGAGCTTCTGGCGCGGATTAAAAATATGTTGCGCCTCAAACAACTTCAGGAACGTTTGTTGATTAAAACCGAGGAGTTAAACGAGGCCAATCAGCAAATCCAGCGCTTGAACCATGTGTTGGTGGAAACCAATAAACACCTGCAAAAAAAGGTTTACGATTTTCACAATTTATTTGAAATTAGCGTGCGGGTGTTGCGCCAGCTGGAATTCGGTTTAATGGTTAACCAGGCACTTATTAATGTGCTGGGTATTTTTACCACCCGAAGCGCCATGTTAATGATGGCCAGCCGGGAAGACAACGATGTGTTTGAAGTGGTCGGTGCCAAAGGTGTTTCTCAGGAAGTAATCCAGGATTTTAAAATTTACCGCCATGACAAGCTGGTGCACTACCTGGAGCTCATAAAGCAACCGTTTCAAATTCGGGATATTAGCCGCGAATTTCAGGAAATAATTCCGGTGCTGAAAAAACTGGAAGTTGAAGTTGTTTCCCCGTTGTTTCAGAACGAAGAAATTGTAGGATTTTTGTGTCTGGGCCCCAATATTCGCAGCGAACCCTACAGCGAAGAAAATCTGGAAATGCTGGCCATTTTAACCAATATGCTATCGGTGGCTCTGCACAATGCCAAAATGTACGAGCATATTAAAGCGTTGTCCTATACCGATGGCATGACCGGGCTTCATAACTACCGCTTTTTCCGGTTGCGTTTAAAAGAGGAAGTGGCCCGTGCCCGGCGTGACGGTAGCCCGGTATCTTTGATTATTCTGGATGTGGATCATTTTAAAAATTACAACGACACGCTGGGGCATCCCGCAGGCGATGAGGTTTTGCGGAAAGTGAGCACCATTTTGCGCAAATCCGTGCGGGATAATGATATTGTTGCCCGGTACGGTGGTGAGGAGTTCGCCATTATTCTTCCGGGAACGGATGAAGTGGGTGCCTATTCTCTGGCAGAACGTATTCGTTCCAAAGTAGAAAAATCCCATTTTCACAATCAGGAAATCCAGCCCCTGGGAACCCTTACGGTCAGTCTGGGAACAGCTACATTTCCCGCAGATGCCGTAACGGTAGAAGACCTGGTGATTACCGCAGATCGTGCCCTGTATCAGGCTAAAAATTCCGGACGGAACCGGGTAGTCCAGGCGCATCAACTGCAAGAGAGCGAATGAAAATTGGCATTGCCTGTTATCCCACGTATGGGGGGAGTGGAATTGTTGCAACGGAATTGGGGAAGCATCTGGCGGATGCTGGCCATGAAATTCATTTTTTCTCCTACGAACAACCCTTCCGTTTAAGTGAATTTTATGAAAACGTGATTTTCCACGAAATTGTGGTGCCCAATTACCCTCTGTTTAAATACCCTCCGTATGCCCTGGCGCTGGCAACGGAAATGGCCGAGGTCTCCATCCGGGAAAAGCTGGATATTCTGCATGTCCATTACGCCATTCCCCACGCCATTTCGGCTTACCTTAGCCGGGAGATGATCCGGGATATCCACCCGGTTAAAGTTGTTACCACGTTGCACGGCACGGATATTACCCTGGTGGGGGTCGATCCGGCGTTTATGCGAATTACCCGGTTTGGAATTGATAACAGCGATGCGGTAACTGCAGTATCCCGTTA
>WGBF01000606.1 GCA_015494485.1 bacterium
ATTTATTATCGTAAATTGAAAATGTTTTTCTAAAAATCGCAAAAAGAAAGGAGCCTGTATGAGCAAGAAGATTTTTCTTGGGGAAGACCAAATTCCACGGCACTACTACAACATTGTAGCGGATTTACCCTTCCAGCCAGATCCGCCTCTTCATCCGGCAACCAAAAAACCGCTGGGGCCTGAAGACCTGGCACCCATTTTTCCCATGGCCCTTATTGAACAGGAAGTAAGCACCCAACGAGAAATTCCGGTTCCGGAACCCGTCCTGGAAGCGTATATGCTTTACCGCCCTACACCGCTTATTCGGGCAACAGCCCTGGAGCAATATTTGCAGACCCCGGCACGTATTTATTATAAATATGAAGGTGTTTCGCCAGTGGGAAGCCACAAGGCCAACACCGCGCTGGCTCAGGCGTATTACAACAAGCAGGAGGGAACCAAAAAGCTGGTCACCGAAACGGGAGCCGGTCAATGGGGTACCGCCCTGTCCTTTGCCTGTGATCGCTTCGGTCTGGAATGCGAAGTGTACATGGTGAAAGTCAGTTTTCACCAGAAACCGTACCGCAAGGTAATGATGCAGACCTACGGCGCAACCATTCACGCCTCCCCCAGTGATACCACGGAATTCGGGCGCAAAATTCTGGCACAGGATCCGGACAACCCCGGCAGCCTGGGCATTGCCATTTCGGAAGCCATTGAGGTTGCTGCCCAGGATCCCAATGCCAAATATTCCCTGGGGAGTGTGTTAAATCATGTGCTTTTGCATCAAACGGTTATTGGACAGGAGGCTCAGGCACAACTCAAAGCCATCGGAGAAAAAACACCCGATGTGGTCATTGGTTGCCATGGCGGCGGCAGCAACTTTGCCGGACTGTCCTTCCCCTTTGTGCGGGATAAAATCAATGGTGCGGATATTGACATCATTGCTGCCGAGCCCATTTCCTGCCCCACCTTAACCAAAGGGAAACTGGATTACGATTTCGGGGATACCGCCGGAATGACCCCTCTAATCCGGATGTACACTCTGGGGCATGACTTTATGCCGCCCTCCATCCATGCCGGGGGGTTGCGTTACCACGGAGCGGCACCACTGGTGAGCTTGCTGTTGGAACATGGGCTGATTCGCGCTGAAGCACTGTCTCAGCTGGATGTATTCCGCGGCGCCATTGAATTTGCCAAAACGGAAGGTATTATCCCGGCGCCGGAATCCTCCCATGCAGTGGAAATGGCCATTCGGGAGGCCAAGAAAGCTAAAGAAGAAGGTAAGGAAAAGGTGATTGTGTTCAACTTATCCGGTCACGGTTTGCTGGACTTAAGTGCTTACGAGGCTTACTTAAATGGCGAACTGAAGGCCGAAGATAACGGCTACAATGGCTAAATTCCCAAATACACTCAGAATAAAAAAGCCGCTTCGGTTGTATCGGAGCGGCTTTTTTGCAATCTAATTATTGGAGTTGGAAGGAAAAATTATTAAACTGTATCAATTGAATACAGGAAAGAGATAAACGGTGGATGCAACCGTTCTTTTATGGATAGATGATTTATTTAGCCGTACCCAGTTACAGCAAAAATTAAACGCGCGGCACGTTCAAACCCAAATTCCTCTGAATCTTCAGGATGTTCTTGCCCGGTTGCAAGATGACCCCCGGAGCATCGTCATTACCGATAGTCAAAATGCTATTTTAACCCCGGAAAATATTCAGTCCCTGAAACCTTTTGCCGAACGGATAGTTGTTTTTTATCCGCACGTGCAGCACGACCGGGCTACGGCGCTTGAAAAACAGGGATTGCGGCATGTGTATCCCCGCTCCCGGGTATTTGCGGATCCGGTCAACGTTCTTGAACAAATAATGAAAGGTTGAGCATAAAACGTGAGATTACTACCCACAAAAACAGACAGGATCAATGAACATGGATAAAACAACCAAACCCGTTAAAAAAGTTGATGATGTCACCATTCGCTTTGCCGGAGACTCCGGTGATGGAATTCAGCTAACCGGAAAGCAATTTACGCGCACAACGGCACTCTCCGGAAATGAACTCACCACGTTCCCTGATTATCCGGCGGAAATTCGCGCACCTGCGGGAACCACCTTTGGGGTGTCGGGATTTCAAATTCATTTTGGTAGCCACCCCATTTACACTCCCGGGGACCAGGTGGACGTGCTGGTGGCCATGAATCCCGCTGCCCTCAAGGTCAATTTAAAATATTTAAAACCCGGTGCCATTATCATTGTAAACACGGATAATTTTACCGAGCGCAATCTGAAACTGGCCGGGTATCAATCCAATCCCCTGGAGGACGGTTCCCTGAAAGGCTATCAGGTGTATCCAGTTGCCATTACCACATTAACCCGTAAGGCACTGGAAGGGCTGGATTTAAGTGCGAAGGAAAAAGACCGCAGTAAAAACTTTTTTGCCCTGGGGATTGTGTACTGGCTGTACAGTCGTCCGTTGGAACCCACCATTGAGTGGATTAAAAAGAAATTTGCCAAACGACCGGAACTGGTGGAAGCTAACATCCGGGCGTTAAAAGCCGGTCGCAATTTTGCGGATTCCACGGAATTGTTTGCCTCCCATTATGTGGTGGAACCGGCCAAAATTGAACCGGGAATCTATCGCAATATTACCGGAAACGAAGCCCTGGCGCTGGGAATTATTGCGGCGGGACGAAAAGCCGGGTTGCCGGTGTTTTACGGAAGCTACCCCATTACTCCCGCCAGCGATATTTTACACGAGCTGGCCATCCACAAAAATTTTGATGTAAAAACATTCCAGGCGGAAGATGAAATTGCCGCCATTGGGTCGGCCCTGGGGGCTTCCTTTGCCGGGAACCTGGGATTTACTGCCACCAGCGGACCGGGACTGGCCTTAAAAACCGAATTTTTAAACCTGGCCGTTATGGTGGAACTGCCCCTGGTGGTAATTGATGTCCAACGTGCGGGTCCCAGCACGGGAATGCCCACCAAAACGGAACAGGCGGATTTGCTGTTTGCCCTGTACGGGCGTCCGGGAGAATCCCCGGTACCGGTGATTGCCTGCAAAACGCCGTCCGATTGTTTCGATGCTGTATACGAAGCCACCCGCGTGGCAGTAAAATTTATGACGCCCGTTATTGTGCTTTCCGACCTGTATCTGGCCAATGGAGCAGAACCCTGGAAAGTACCGGATCCGGAACAGCTCCCACCGGTAGAAGTGGAATTTGCCAAACCGCACGACGACTTCTTGCCCTACAAGCGGAATCCGGAAACACTGGCACGGGAATGGGCCATTCCCGGAACGCCCCAGCTGGAACACCGCATTGGTGGACTGGAAAAGGAAGACGGCACCGGCAATGTGTCCTATGATCCGGACAACCACCAGAAAATGGTGGAATTGCGAGCTGGAAAGGTGGCAAAAGTGGGTGATTTTGTCAACGAACCGGAAATCATCGGACCGGACGAAGGGAAGTTGCTGGTAGTTAGCTGGGGAAGTACCTATGGCAGTGTCTTTACAGCGGTGGATGAACTCCGCCAGGAAGGGAAGTCCGTTGCCTACTACCATCTGCGCTGGATTAACCCCCTGCCCAAAAAGCTGGCCTATTACATTAAGAATTTCGACCACATTCTGGTACCGGAAATTAATACCGGTCATCTGGCCCGCGTGTTGCGGGACCACTACAATGTGCCGGTGCACCAGTTCAATCGCATTAAAGGGCAACCCTTAATGGTGCACGAACTAAAAGACGAAATGAAAAAATTGATAGAAGGGTAAGCTATGGCAAGTCAATATGTGGAACCCCCGAAAATAAAATTGACCAAAGACGATTTTGCTTCCGACCAGGAAGTGCGCTGGTGTCCGGGATGCGGCGATTATGCCATTCTGGCAACCATCAAGCGGGTATTGCCGGAACTGGGCATTCCGCGGGAAAAGTTTGTGTTTGTCTCCGGAATTGGTTGTTCCAGTCGCTTCCCGTATTACGTGAACACCTATGGCATTCACAGTATCCATGGCCGGGCACCCACGATTGCTACCGGCATTCGCCTGGCCAATCCGGAATTGTCCGTGTGGGTGGTCACCGGTGACGGCGATGGCCTGAGTATTGGCGGCAATCATCTCATACACCTCATGCGGCGCAATGTGAATGTGAACATCATTTTATTCAATAACGAAATTTACGGTTTAACCAAGGGGCAGTATTCACCCACTACCCCAAAGGGGCATGTAACCCGTTCTTCGCCCTACGGGTCCATCGATGAACCCTTTAATCCCGTTCAGGTGGCGTTGGCCGCCGGTGCCACGTTTGTGGCCCGTACGGTGGACCGCGATACCAAACACATGGCAGAAGTGTTCCGTCGCGCGGCGCATCACAAAGGGGTGTCCTTTGTGGAAGTGTTCCAGAATTGCGTTATTTTTAATGATGGTGCCTTTCGTGAGGTTACCGACCCCAAGGAAAAATGGGAACATGCCCTGTATCTGGAACACGGCAAGCCGCTGGTGTACGGCAAAAATCCCTTGAAAGGGCTGCGGTTAAACGGGTACCATCTGGAGAAAAAAGAACTCCCGGATGGTAATGTGACGGAGGATATTCTGGTTCACGACGAAACGTTAATGGACACCGCCTACGCCACGCTGCTTTCCGAATTGACCTACAAAGAGGACATGCCCATTCCCATTGGCGTATTTCGCAGTGTGGAAAAAGAAACCTATGAGGAAGCCTTCTTTAAGCAGATGGACCAGGTGAAGAA
>WGBF01000607.1 GCA_015494485.1 bacterium
GCCGATGATGGGCATACCCCAACGCACACTGGATGTGCCCATTCTAAAAGGAACATCCGGGGTATTGTTTTTAACGGATTACGAGGTAGTGCCCCGCCAGGAATACCCCTGCGTGCACTGTATGAAGTGCGTGGATGCGTGCCCCATGTACTTAAATCCCAGCCTGCTGGGAATGCTGGCGCGGGTGCGTCGTTATGAGGACATGCTGGAACACCACGTGATGGATTGTATTGAATGCGGGTCCTGTTCCTATGTGTGTCCGTCCAACATCCCGCTGGTGCAACGGTTTCGGGTGGCCAAAACCCTACTGCGGGAGCAGATGGCCCGGGAGAGGGCAAAAGAGAAAAAAGCGTGAATGGTGCAATTGGAGCAAAAAGCTGAATGGTAATGCGACAAAGGTGACGAGAATACGATGAAAAGGCAAAAACCCCGTTTACTGCTAACAACTTCGCCATTTATTAAATCCCGTGAAGATACTGCCTTCATGATGTGGCAGGTGAACTATGCCCTGCTGCCGGTGGTGCTGGCCAGTATTTACTTTTTTGGCATCAGTGCCATTCTCATCATGCTGGTTTCCATTATCGGGGTAGTGGTTCCGGAATGGATGTACAGTAAACGAAAAGGCACTCCCGTCAACACGGTGCGGGACGGTTCCGCGCTGGTAACCGCCCTGCTGTTTGCTCTGACCTTACCGCCGGGAATTCCCCTCTGGATGGCCTTTGTGGGAGCGCTGGTGGCGGTACTGCTGGGCAAGTTGATTTTCGGAGGGCTGGGGTATAACCCCTTTAATCCGGCCCTGGTGGGGCGCGCCTTTTTGCAGGCGGCCTTCCCGGTAGCCATGACGACCTGGTCACCGTATGGCAATTTGAGCAATTTTTTTGAAATCCGGGGCGCCAATTTTGCCATTCCTTTTCTGAAAGCAAAGGTGGATGCGGTAACAATGGCAACACCGTTGGCCCAGTTAAAGTTTGACCATCAGTTAACCCGCTTGAGTGACCTCCTGCTGGGATCCACTGCCGGTTCCCTGGGGGAAACGCCGGCCATTCTAATTTTACTGGCAGGTGTTTATCTGGCCCTTCGCAAGGTGATTAACTGGCGTATTCCGGTGGGCATTTTCCTATCGGTTTACCTTACTGCCCTGGTGTTGCACTGGCTCCACCCGGAACGGGTTCCCGACCCGGTCTTTCATCTCTTTGCCGGCGGGTTAATGCTGGGGGCGGTATTCATGGCAACCGATCCAGTTACCTCTCCCATTACACAACGGGGGGTATGGATTTTCAGCGCCGGAATTGGTTTTCTGGTGGTCATCATCCGGGTGTACGGGGGATTGCCGGAAGGGGTCATGTACGCCATTTTGCTGATGAATGCATTGACGCCGCTGATTAATCAGGTGGCACAACCACCCATTTATGGAATGCGCCGTAAAGAGGCCCGTGAAAAGAAAAGGAACGCATCATGAGCAGTACACCGCAAATGCCCATTCCCCAGGAAAAGGAAGTGACCAGCACGCGCATGATTTTAACCATGGCGGCTATCGGGTTATTGGCCGGATTTTTAATTGTGTTTACCTATCGCACCACGTTGCCCATTATTGAAAAAAATCGCCAGGAATACCTGGAACGGGCCATTTTTGAAGTTTTGCCGGATGCCACCACCAAAAAGGTTTTTATTGTGACTCCGGATGGCAAATTGGAACCCACCACAGATATTCACACCAAAGCCCCCAAAGTGTATGCCGGATACAATGCGGAAGGCAAGCTGGTGGGCATTGCCCTGGAAGCACGGGGACAGGGTTTTCAGGACGTTATCAGCCTCATTTACGGCTATGATCCCTACAAGCAGGCAATTATTGGAATGAAGGTGCTGGAGAGCAAAGAAACGCCCGGTTTGGGATCCAAAATCGAAACCGACCCGGAATTTTTAGCCAATTTTAAAGCACTGGACGTGACCATAACCCCGGAAGGTAAAATTGTTCACCCCATCGAACTGGTCAAAAAGGGAAAGAAAACCCACGACTGGCAGATTGAAGCCATCACCGGGGCAACCATTTCGTCACGGGCCGTTACCAATATTTTGCGTAAAAGTACAGAAAAAGCCCTCCCCATTATTCTGAAGAACCTGGAGGTGCTGGAAAATAGTGGAACAGCAACATCAAAGACAACAGGGTAGAGGATGGATACCAAGCAAACCACATCGATGGATGAATTTTTAAAGGGACTGTGGAAAGAAAATCCCGTTTTTGTTCAGGTGCTGGGGATGTGTCCCACGCTGGCAGTTACCAATTCGGTGATTAACTCCGTGGTGATGGGCATTGCCACTACGTTTGTGCTGGTTATGTCCAATTTCTTTGTCTCTTTGTTTCGCAAACTCATTCCCAAACAGGTGCGGATTGCGTCGTACATTATGATTATTGCCACCTTCGTAACGGTTGCGGAATACATTATTCAGGCGGTTAGCCTGGAAGTGCACAAAAGCCTGGGGGCCTTTATTTCCTTGATTGTAGTGAATTGCATTATTCTGGGACGCGCCGAAGCCTTTGCGTCCAAAAACACCATTGGAAAATCGGTAATGGATGCGCTGGGCATGGGTGCCGGGTTTACTTTTGCCTTGCTGTCCCTTGGGGTGGTGCGGGAACTGCTGGGCAATGGTACTTTTGCCGGCATTCCGGTATTCGGAAAAGGATTTGAGCCCTGGACCATCATGATTTTGCCCGGTGGTGCCTTTTTTGTACTGGGAGCCTGGTTGTTATTCTTTAACTACCTGAAGCAACGTGCCGAGAAAAAAGAGAAGGTGCTGGTATGACCAACGAATCGTTAACCTTTATTTTTCTGAATGCGGCCCTGATTAACAATTTTGTGTTAAGTGCGTTTCTGGGTATTTGCCCCTTTCTGGGTGTGTCCGGAAAACTAAAAACGTCCATTCCCATGGGCGCGGCCGTTACCTTTGTGATGTTCATCAGTTCCTTGTTTGCCTACGGCATTAATCAAGCCTTGATTGCCATCGGTGCGCCCTATTTACGGCTGATTTCCTACATTGTGGTAATTGCTTCGGCAGTGCAATTGGTGGAAATGTTTGTTAAAAAGTTTAGTCCGGTATTGTACCGGGCACTGGGTATTTATTTGCCGCTCATTACCACCAACTGTGCCATTCTGGGATTGGCGTTGTTTCAGACGAGCAAGGGCTACAATTTTGTCCAGTCCATTTCTTACTCTCTGGGGGCCGGAGTAGGGTTTACCCTTGCGTTGGTCATCATGGCCGGGATTCGGGAGACCCTGGAGCTTTCCGATATACCGGGCATTGCCAAAGGCACCGCTATTGCTCTGATGATAGCCGGAATTTTGTCCATGGCGTTTATGGGCTTTGCCGGACTGGGGGGTTGAAAATATTGTTAAAAATTAGCGATATTTTTCCGCCAGAGTGCGTTAAAGAAATAGAAAACGTTAAGGAAATTTAGCCATGTTGCTGGAAATGGTGTTCACCGCGTTGTTTGTATTTGTGTTAATGGGGGCGTGGATACTTTTCCAGCATTTTATCCGGCGCCATACACCGGGTGCCTCTGCCAATCCCGACCCGCTGAGCGACCAATTTGGATGCAGCAGTTGTGAACTGTCTGACAATTGTGGCATCGCCACCTCCAAACCGGAAAACCCGCCTGTCGATATCCGTCTGTACGATTAATTCCGCGTTTTTACCCGTTGGTTATTCTTCAATACTATTCTGGGCATTTTTCGGCTCTCCTGCATGAACGACTGCATTTGCATTTTCTATTCCTTTTTTCCGTCAAAACCATGTAAATTGCGGCGGAAAATAAGGGGATTTTGTGGAGTCGTTCTTTAACAATCTGATTCATGAAAACGGCACTCTGGTATATGTGGTGCTGTTCCTGAGTGCGTATATCGAGAATATTTTTCCACCCATTCCGGGAGATACGGTTACCGTCATTGGTGCCTATTTTGTGGGTACCGGTAAATTGAATTTCTGGGGTGTGTATTTTAGCACCAGCGTGGGCAGCATTGCCGGATTTATGACTCTCTACGGATTGGCCTATTGGCTGCAATGGCATTTTATTGAACGGTATCGTCCCCGCTGGGTACAGCGTTCTCATCTGGACCGGGTGGAAGGGTGGTTTCAAAAATATGGGTATTGGGTGGTGCTAACGAACCGATTTTTAAGCGGCGCGCGTTCCGTGATTTCCATTGTGGCCGGTCTGAGCAAACTGAATGGATTTCTGGTGTTCTTTTTTGCCTCCATCAGTGTGTTGTTGTGGAACGGCGCGTTGATTTACCTGGGCGCCTTTCTGGGAAAAAGTTGGGAAGAAATTATTCAATACGTTAAATTGTACAATAAAATCATTTTAGTGGCTGTTGTGCTGTTAGTAATTGGGGTCATTATCTGGTATGTTAAAAAAGAAAAGAACGCTGTGGAACAGGAGGTAAAGGATGAGTGGGGTTCGTGTACGATTTGCTCCCAGTCCCACCGGGTATTTACAC
>WGBF01000608.1 GCA_015494485.1 bacterium
AAATAAATGCTACCATTGCCAGAGAGACAACCAAACCCAGGCCGGTGGCAAAGATGTACGGATCACCTTTTTGCTTGAAATAGGTGATTCTGGAATTTGTGCTAATTTTTTGTTTAATCTCGTTCATTCTGGAAATAACCCATTTTAAAATCGTGCGTATTTTTTCCGTAATCGTTCGCCTACGATCGCAGATACTGAATTGATTACAAATGTAAACAGAAACAGCAGTAAACCGGTTAAAAACAATACCCGATACAATGTGCCCCCTACCGGTGCTTCCGGTATTTCTACCGCAATACAGGCGCTCATGGCGCGGAATCCATTAAACGGACTGAAGTCCAAAATAGGGGTATTGCCGGTAGCCATGAGAACAATCATTGTTTCGCCTACGGCACGGCCAAACCCCAGCATAATTGCAGCAAAAATGCCCCCGGCTGCGGCAGGTAGTACAACTTTCCGAACCGTTTGCCAGCGGGAAGCACCCAGCGCCAGGGATGCAGAGGTAAGGGATTCCGGAACGTTACTCAACGCATCTTCTGCCATAGTGAAAATGATGGGAATAACGGCAAAACCCAGAGCAAACCCAACTACAATGCTGTTTCGGGTATCATAAACCATGCCCAGGCTGTTGGTAAGCCACTGGCGAATATCCCCACCAAAAAGCCATAGTTCCAACGGGTGTGCCAGTGCAATGGAAATGCCTACGGTAGCCAGCACGATCGGGGTAACAATCCACAGCTCCCAGCCAATTGGCACTCTCATCCGAAATCGTTCGGGGATTAAACGCCACAGAATAATTCCGATTAGAAAAATAACCGGAAGGGTAAAGAAAATAAGAAAAACGCTCATTAAGTGTTTATCAAACAATGGAGAAAAATACAGCCCAGCCAGTAGCCCGATAACAACACTGGGTAGGGCAGCCATGATTTCCACGGTGGGTTTTACCAGGCGGGCCAGCCAGTACGGTGCAAATTGGGACACATAAATAGCGGCCAGAATGGCCATTGGTACAGAAAACAGCATGGCATAAAACGTGCCTTTAAACGTCCCAAATATCAGAGGGATCAGGCTCAATTTGGGTTCGAATTCGTCAGACCCTCCCGTGGATTGCCACACAAACGCAGGTTTATCATACCCTTCATACCAGACTTTTCCAAATAACGTTTTCAGGGTGGTTTCCGGATGCGGGTTTTTGAGTTTAAAAATTCCCACATTTTCCTGGGTGTCAATGGCAATAATACCATCTGCTTTAGGGGCTATGGCTGCTGTCTGGATGGGATACTCCGCTGGTTGAAATTCCAATTGGGTGCGACCGGTGGTAGAGTAGTTTAAATGGGCTTCTCCATGGGTATCAATGGTCATAAATAACCGATTGCGGGAAGAAGGGTAAATTTGTGTTACAGCGCTTCCATGGGGTTTAAATATCCGGATACGGGTAAGCTTTTTGATATTTAACGGCGATTTTACTGCAAACCAAACGGAAACGTTGCCATCCGTATCACCGACCACCAGGGCTTCGTCTCCCAGAAGGTAGCGAAGTGCGCTGATGGGACGAAAAGCGGCCCGTGTATGATCCACCAGAGTGACCGTTTCGCCATCTTCTACCTGATAATAAAAAATCTCTCCCGACGTAAACCCCAGTGCCAGGTTCTCGCCATTGAAGCTGATTGTCACGCTGCTCAACCGGGTATCGCCCCATTCTCGGGCAAGGGGAAGGTCATACCATTCATCAAAATCCGGATTGTAACTTTTTCCGCGCAGATTACCGGTGTGATTTTCCCAGAACCAGATGAATATCTCATCTTCTGTAGCGGCAAACGCAATTTTTTCCACATGGGCAGGAACGGAATCATTGGGCGTTTCAGCCTGGAATGTATTTATCACTTCCAGATTGGGGACAATAATGCGTTTTTCCCCATGAAAGATGGGGTTCATTTCAATAAGGCCCGTAATAATCCGACCACTATCGGTACCTACAGCAAATTGTTCCTGGCGTAAATTGCCCTTTGCAGCGGAAAGGATCTTCTCCCCGGGAAGCAACGGCAGGGAATCTTGTTGAATTATTTTCTGATCTGATAATGTACGGAATTGGATTATCCCGTTATCGAATACCTGGTAATACACCTCTTTG
>WGBF01000609.1 GCA_015494485.1 bacterium
CCGGGGTTGGCTCCAGTTTCAACGTCAACTCTTTGCCCTTCTTTTTAATTTTGCTGGTAGCCTGCTGCACTGGTTTAAAATCCGCTACCGCTGCCGCGCTGATGAAAATATCCGCCTGGGGGAAATACTCCTCGACTTTATGAAACATTTCTTCGGCCGTCCGAACGCCAATACCCACTACATCATACGGCACGGGTAAATCCGTGGGGCCGTGGATTAAGATGACTTCTGCCCCACGGGCAAACGCTTCCCAGGCCAGGGCAAATCCCATTTTTCCGCTGGATCGATTGGTCAACATTCGCACCGGATCCAGGGGTTCTTCCGTCCGCCCAGCGGTAATTAACACCGTTTTCCCTTTCAGGGAATTTCGAAAGGGATGCATGGTGCGGTACGTTGCCTGCACCAGAAAATTCAGATTGGCCAGCCGCCCCATTCCTTCGTACCCTTCTGCCAGAAAACCATATTCCGGGGGACAAATTTCCACCCCGTACCCTTTCAGGCGATTCACATTGTGCTGCACAGCCGGATTCTGCCACATGTGCACATTCATGGCGGGGGCCATCATGACCTTTTCCGGTGGAATTGCCAGCAGGGTTGTGGACACCACATCATCGGCCAGGCCCTGGCTGTATTTGGCAAGGATGTTGGCCGTCGCCGGAACCACAGCCGCTACGGTGGCCCAATCCGCACTGGAAATGTGGTGCGTTCCGGAAAAAGAGGCTGACTGTGGAAACAACTCCTGTTCCACCGGAAAGCCGGTTAAGGTTTCCAGGGTTACCGGGGTCACAAATTGCTTGCCCGCCTCCGTAATCATGGCGCGCACGGAGGCACCGGCTTTAATAAAGAAGCGGATATATTCGGGAACTTTGTAAGCAGCAATTCCCCCGGTAATTCCTACCAGAAGTTTCAGTTCTTTGTACAAATTACTGGTGAACATGGGTGCCCGTTAACTGTTTGGTTCGTATTATTTTTTCGATGGTTAACAATGTCCGTAACAAGTCATCGTTTACTACTTCGTAATCAAAAAACACCGCTTTCTGGTATTCTTCCGGCAGGCGTTGCAGGCGTTTTTCTATTTCTTCCGGTTTCTCCGTTTTTCGCTTCCGTAACCGCCGTTTCAATTCTTCCAGCGATGGGGGGCGAATGAAAATGAGAATGGCATCCGGGTACTGTTGCTTAATTTTCAACGCACCGTTGACATCAATGTCAAATAGCACGGTAAAGCCGTTGTCCAGCAATTCCTCTACCGTTTCCCGCAGCGTACCGTAATAATTTCCGTGAACGTTTTCGTATTCCAGAAATTCTCCCCTGGCAATTTTTTGCTGAAATTCTTCCGGGGAGATAAAATAATAATCCACGCCGTTCACTTCCCCCGGTCGGGGCGGTCGGGTGGTTGCGGACACGGAAATGCGAAAATCCGGATTGCGTTCCACCAGTTTCTTGCAAATGGTTGTTTTCCCCGCACCCGAGGGGGCAGACAACACCACCAGTTGTGGGTTTCCTTTTCGCGTCATGCCTCTACCCTATTCAATATTCTGCACCTGCTCCCGTATCTTCTCTATTTCTTCCTTTAATATCACGGCTCGGTGACTAATTTCCACCATGGTATTTTTAGAGGAAATGGTATTGGCTTCCCGATGCATTTCCTGCAAAATAAAATTTAGTTTTTTCCCCGCCGGTGAGCCATTCGCTACCGTATCCCGAAATAACTGAATGTGGCTCTCCAGGCGAACCAGCTCTTCGGTAATATCCACCCGATCAGCAATAATCGCCACTTCCTGTTCCAGCCGCTCGCGGTCAATTTTTTGTTCCTGAATTAAATTCTGCAATCGCTGGTACAACTTTTCAAATTCCACCCGGGGATTTTGCTGCGCCAGGGGTTTTAATTCTTCCACTACCTGCTCAATTTTTTTCAACCGGCTTAACAGGTCTTCCACCAGATTTGCCCCTTCCCGGGCACGGCTTTCATTTAAAATGGTGAGGGTGGTATCCACTACCTGCAAAATGGCGTTTCGAAAGGCCTCATCAATTTCGCTGTTTTCTTCAAAGGAAAAGATTTCGCTAAACTGCAGCAGATGTTCCAGCTTAATCGGCTCGTGAATGCCTGCAACTTTCCGGATATCATCCAGCAATTTGGTGTACAACTCCACCGTCTGGGAATCGATGTTTAAATTCTGAATGGCGGGAATTAAACTGGAGGTGGTGATGACGCAACTAATTTTTCCGCGGCTAACCCGGGAACGCACCCGGTCTTTAATGCTATCCTCCAGAACCCGCAATGCCTGCGGTAACTTCACAAAAATTTCCAGATAGCGGGAATTGAGGGAACGGATTTCGCAGGTTACCTCGCTATCGTCCACATTAACGGTGTGAACGGCAAAACCGGTCATGCTGTAAATGGTCGCCATAATGCAATCCAATGGTTTAGCGTTACGTAATTTTGGGGCAATTTACTAAAAACTCCCCTGTGATTCCGGCGTAAAACATAATACCAAAAATAATACGGGAGGAAGCCAAAATGCTATTAAAAGGTAAAAAGATAGCCATTTTGGTTGAAAAACTGTATGAAGACCTGGAATTGTGGTATCCCCGCTACCGCTTTCTGGAAGAAGGGGCGGAGGTTTTTCTGGTGGGACCGGAACGGGAAGTGTATTTAAGCAAACACAATTATCCGGCCAAAGCGGATTTGTCCGTCCATGAAGCGGAATCCCGGCAGTGGGATGCCATCATCGTTCCCGGAGGATATGCCCCGGACCACCTGCGGCGCCATCCGGAAATATTACGGTTCGTAAAGCAACAATTTGAAAATGGCACGTTGGTGGCAACCATCTGTCACGGCCCCTGGGTGGCCATTTCTGCCGAAATTGTGTTGGGCAAAGAAATGACCGGTTTCTTTTCCATTAAGGATGACATCATCAACGCCGGTGCTAAGTTTGTAGACAAACCGGTGGTGGTGGATGGTAACCTGGTGTCCAGCCGGCATCCCAATGACCTGCCGGATTTCTGCCGGGCGATCATCTCCCGTTTGCAGGAACAGTAAGCCATGCTGTTTCATTGGCCAGGGGAGCGATTTTGCTGCTCCTCTGGCATCCTGCCAATGGTCAGCAAATTCGGGTGTTTTAATATTCCCGCCTCACATATTAACGGTACGCTTCCGGCTACCTTCCTTTCCTTGGAACGGGAAGCTCCCCTTTTTCCAGGATTTTCTGCCCAAAATCAAATTTTAAAAATTTTTGTTTCCCAATGTAACTTAATAACGATATGGTTATCTAATAGTTTAGTTTGAGTAAATGGTAACCAAAAAGGAGGTTTTAATGTCGAAACCAATAACGGTCAATGACAATACATTTCAGAAAGAAGTACTGGAATCCCCGGTGCCGGTGCTGGTGGACTTCTGGGCACCGTGGTGTGCACCGTGCCGCATTATTGCACCGGTAGTAGAAGAACTGGCCCGCGAATACGCCGGGTTGTTGAAGGTGGCCAAATTGAACACGGATGAAAATCCGGAAACGGCCATGCGGTATCAAATCATGGGAATTCCCACACTGGGGATTTTTGTGAATGGCAAAATGGTCGACCAAATTGTTGGGGCGTACCCCAAAGAACACATTGTTCAAAAATTGAACAAATATATTCAGGAATTCTCTATCAAAAACTGATAGACATCCATTCCCCCTCCAGCCAACGCCAGAAGTCGGATTTTCCGGCATCTGGCGTTCTTTTTTATTCCCCCGTTTGAACGCCTGTTGCAATTTCTGTGGCTGTGTTCTAAATTGCCGCGGTCAATAATTTGCAGGTATCAATGAAAAAAGCGGGTATTTACCTCGATTATGCCGCCACAACCCCGGTGGATCCCCGGGTGCTGGAGGCCATGTTGCCCTATTTCCGCGAACACTATGGCAATCCCTCCAGCATTCATCACATTGGGCGGCAGGCGCGGCAGGCTGTGGACGATGCGCGGCGAACCATTGCTCGCTTCTTACATTGCCGACCGGCAGAAATTTATTTTACCTCCGGCGGTACGGAAGCCAATAACCTGGCCATCCAGGGAATTGCCCGTGCCAACCGAAATAAAGGACACCACATCATTACCACAGCTATTGAACACCCTTCGGTGCTGGAAACGGTTCGTCTTCTGGAATCGGAAGGGTTTGACGTTACCTACCTCTACCCCGACAGTGACGGCCTGATTTCCCCCGAACAGCTGGAAAAAGCCATTCGCCGGGAGACCATTTTAGTTTCCGTGATGATGGTGAACAATGAAATTGGCGTGCGGCAACCCCTGGCGGAACTCATTCGGGTAGCCAAAGCCAACGGGATCCTGTTCCACACCGATGCCGTACAGGGCTTTGGTAAATTCCCCCTGGATTTGCAGAACCTCCCTGTAGATGCCCTCAGTTTTTCCGCCCATAAAATTTACGGTCCCAAAGGGATTGGCGGTTTGTTCCTTCGGAAAGGCGTTGCCATAAAACCGCTGATGGGCGGCGGTGGCCAGGAAAACGGCCTGCGATCCGGCACGTTAAACGTACCGGGTATTGTAGGATTGGCCAAAGCCACAATGCTTATGGAAACAGAGGGCAAACGGGATTTTGAACACGTTGCCTTCCTGGCCCGGTACTTTTTGGACGAACTTCAGCAACGGATTCCCGATGCCGTTGTAAACGGTTCCCCGGAATACCGGTCTCCCTACATTTTAAATATTTCCTTTCCGAATTGTGACAACCAGGCGCTGCAAATGCATCTGGACATGGAAGGAATTGCCGTTTCTACCGGTTCGGCGTGCCACTCCGGTACGGTGGAAGCCAGCCATGTGCTGAAAGCGCTCCGTTTACCGGATGACCGGATTCAGTCTGCCTTACGCTTTTCCCTGGGGCGCTTTACCCAAAAAGCGGATATCGACCATACGCTGGACGTTCTCCAGAAAGCCGTGAACCAACTCCGTTAACAGGAGGCGTTATGACATCCAGACACAATTCACATACATCACCCAAACGGACTCAGCCGGAAACCCGGACGTCCCGGGAATCCGATGCGGTATGTCCAGTATGCGGCGCACCCCTGATTCAGGAAAAATGCAAAGTGGTGTGCCGCAGTCCCCAATGCGTGTACCGCATTATTTTTAACTGTTCGGAATTTTAGGGCATTTTATTCCGGCATTCTGTTGAATTTAACCGGCGTGCCGGAGTGCCATTTTTGAACCGTGCGGTTACAATTCGGTAGGTTCCTGGAGCCCTCAGGGTGAAGTTTTTGCGTCCGGGCGGTACCGTTTGGCCATTTGTTTAAACCGTTCCGCCCAGGTAATGCCATGCCAGCAGTGCCCGGCATCCGGCTGGAAAAATATTTGGGCATCCGAATGGGGATTGGTTGTTTGCGCCAGAAAACGCTGCAGATTGCGCAGGGCGTTGTCCAGATAAAAACTGTCCATATCCCCCATCCAGATGTGCAATTTCCCCTGCAGCCTTGGCCCGACCGTGGACCAATGCCCTTTTAGATAGGCCAGTAAATCGAACCGTTTCCAGTAGGCTGCCACGGCAGTGTCCAGTTTGCCGCTCCAGGGATCCCAGATGGGCCGGGGTAATCCGTCTGCACCCCGGGGACCAAACACCGCGTTCCAGCTCCCCCATTGACCGCCGGAGGTAACAAAACGATTGGTTCGCCCCATCACGTTTTCCATGTAAATCTCCTGCCGAATGGAAAACACCGGTTCGCCGTCCGTCATGCGCATGCTGGGGCGCTCGTAACTGTATTCATTTACAAAAGCGGAGGAATCGTTGTAAATGTCCACCAATTGGAGGTAATGAAAATCCACCGCATCGGGACAAAAGGACCATGCTCCGTTAAAAACATCCGGGTTCCAGATTTGCAGGGCCAGGCTTACCCAACCGCCGGTGGATTCGCCGGTTAAAAAGCGCCCGCGGGCATTCCTTACTGCTCGAAACTGGCGTTCGATTGCCGGGATGAGTTCCTGGAGCAGAACATCCATGTACGGCCCGTTGTTGGCGGAATTCATCTGGTAAGAATCGCCAAAAGGGGCTTCCCCGTCCAGTTGCACCATAATCATGGGCGGCACGGTGCTATCTTCCCAGGCGCGCCGAAAGGGATGGCCGTTTTTCATCATTTTTAATACTGCAGTATACCGGGTATGAAAGCCCCCAATTCGATACACCACCGGATATGTTTTCGCCGGATGGTCGTAATAATCCCGCGGCAATATAATACCGGCACGCACGTACACGTCCCGCTTCCAGAAATTGGAAAGCAACCGACTCTTGATTTTCACAAAGCGAACAAATTGGTTGCCTTTGGGAAGACGCTCCAGGGGAATACGTTGGGTTAATTGGACGTGAAGGGTATCTCCGCCGCCGCGTTTCCATTGAACGGTGCGCGGGGTGCTGTACAGATTTCCCGGGGCATTAATGAATGAGTAGGTTGTATCCACATCCAGCAGTGCCTGCAGCACATAGGTCCCCCCGGGTAATTGCTGAAGCCGGGAAATGGGATAGCCGATGATGGAGTCCGGCACCACAATGCGCCCTATCCGTTGCAATCGGGACACATCCACAGCAAAAAACGGCATGGGATTTGGCCCTGCCCACCCAATCCGAAAGCGGGGTTCCGGCTGGTTGCGGTGGGCAAAAAATACAAATAGCCTGCCCTTTTCCGGTAATGCTTGCTGCCATTTCGGTGAAATGGAAATAACCAGTTGGGAGGCGAATCCAAAGTGGACAAAACCGACCAGGCAAAGCACCATTAACCATTTTTTCATCGTTTCTCCAGACAATCCCGTGGTTTTATGAAACGTTTTCCATTTGCTGAAGCTGCTTGAAATTTTCCCACAATTCAAATTCTTCCTTCAGGAACTGGCCGGTATAGGAATCGGGGCAGTGAATAATCTCTTCCGGCGTTCCTTCAAAAACAATTTCCCCACCCCGGTCGCCACCTTCCGGACCCAGGTCAATAATCCAGTCTGCGGTTTTAATGACGTCCATGTTGTGTTCAATGACAATCACCGTGTTGCCGCGATCTACCAGTTGATTCAGCACATCCAGCAACCGGCGAATATCCGCAAAATGTAGTCCCGTGGTGGGTTCGTCCAGAATGTACACCGTGCGGCCGGTGCCAATTTTGGACAATTCCGTTGCCAGCTTTACGCGCTGCGCTTCCCCACCGGAAAGGGTGGTAGCCTGCTGCCCCAGGCGAATGTACCCCAACCCCACATCGTACAGGGTTTGCAGCCGCCGTTTAATGGCAGGAATTTTGTCAAAAAATGCCAGGGCTTCCTCTACTGTCATGTCCAGCACATCGGCAATGGTTTTGTCTTTGTACCGAATTTCCAGCGTTTCCCGATTATACCGCTTCCCTTTGCACACTTCACAGGTCACATACACATCCGGCAAAAAATGCATTTCAATTTTCTTGACGCCATCGCCCTGGCAGGCCTCGCACCGTCCCCCTTTCACATTAAAGCTGAAGCGCCCCGGTTTGTATCCCCGGATTTTGGCTTCCGGCAACTGGGAAAACAAATCGCGAATCTGCGTAAATACCCCGGTGTAGGTGGCCGGGTTGGAACGGGGGGTTCGCCCAATGGGCGACTGGTCAATGTCGATGACCTTGTCCACATGTTCCAGGCCTTCAATGGCGTCGTAGGGCAACGGTATCAGTTTACTGCTGTAAAAATGGCGGGCTAAAATGGGGTACAGCGTTTCGTTGACCAGGGTGCTCTTCCCTGACCCGGAAACACCGGTAATGCAGATGAATTTCCCCAACGGAAACCGAACGGTTAAGTTTTTCAGGTTATTGCCACGGGCACCTTTCAGCACCAGAAATTCGCCGCTGCCGGGACGACGGGTTTCCGGAATGGGAATGTGCTCTTCCAACCGCAAAAATTTGCCGGTCAGGGAATCCGGATGATTTCGAATTTCCTGCGGCGTGCCGGTTGCCACCACGTGCCCCCCATGAGTGCCGGCACCCGGCCCCAGGTCAATGACGTAATCGGCGTGTTCAATGGTTTCCCGGTCGTGTTCCACCACCAGCACGGTATTCCCCAGGTCCCGTAATTTGTGCAGGGTGTGAATCAGCCGTTTATTGTCCCGTTGATGCAGACCAATGCTGGGTTCGTCCAGCACATACAATACCCCCACCAGTTGACTGCCGATCTGGGTGGCCAGCCGAATGCGCTGGGCTTCCCCACCGGAAAGGGTGCCGGTAGTGCGATCCAGGGTTAAATATTCCAGCCCGACATTGAGCAAAAATTCCAGGCGGGCCCGGATTTCCTTTAAAATTTGGTGGGCAATGGTCTGTTCACGTTCGCTCAGTTCCAGATTCTGAAAGAAGGCATGAGCCTGGCGAATGTTCATTGCCGTGACCTCGGCAATGGTTTTTCCGCCAACCTTTACCCCCAGGGCTTCTTTTTTCAGGCGGGCACCCCCACAATCGGGACAGGGCACCTGATTCATGAAACTTTCAATCCAGTCCCGAATGGATTGGGAGGACGTTTGCCGGTAGCGGCGATAGAGGTTGTTAATAACACCTTCGTATTTCGATGTAAATTCAAATTTTGATTCGGTGCGTTCAAACCGAAAGCGGATCTTTTGCTCGCCTGTACCGTACAGAATAACGTGCTTTACTTCATCCGGCAAATCCTTCCAGGGCACATCCAGGCTAAATCCCATGGCCTCAGCCAGGGAACGAATCATCTCGTAATTCCAGCTATCCCGTTGTTCGCCCAGTGGTGCAATGGCACCCTGTTTAATGGACAAATCCGGATTGGGAACAATGAGTCGGGGGTCAATTTCCTGCTTTTGCCCCAGGCCATCGCAGGTGGGACACGCCCCGTACGGACTGTTGAAAGAAAACAGGCGGGGCTCCAGCTCTTCGATGCTTATCCCGCATTTGGGACAGGCAAAATGTTCACTGAACAGGTGTTCTTCACCAGTTTCGGCGTTCTGAATGCTGACCAATCCCCCGGCAAGCTGAAGGGCAATCTCCACCGATTCGGTTAATCGCTGGCGGATTTTGGGTTGCACCTTCAGGCGGTCCACCACCACTTCAATGGTGTGCTTAATATTTTTATTCAAACGGATGGGTTCATCCACGGCATACACTTTGCCGTCAATCCGCACCCGCAAAAAGCCTTCCCGTTTAATCTCCTCCAGCAAATCCCGGTACTCCCCTTTCCGCCCGCGAACCACTGGAGCCAGCACCAGAATGCGGGTGCCCTCGGGAAACTGAAGTATCTGGTCCACAATCTGCTGGGGCGTCTGCCGGGAAATGGGGTCCCCGCACACGTAGCAATGGGGATGCCCCACACGGGCAAACAGTAGGCGCAGGTAATCGTAAATTTCGGTGACTGTTCCCACCGTGGATCGGGGGTTTTTCTGGGTGGTTTTTTGTTCAATGGAAATCGCCGGCGAAAGCCCCTCAATGTAATCCACATCCGGTTTTTCCATTAATCCCAGGAATTGGCGGGCATAGGCACTTAAACTCTCTACGTAGCGGCGTTGGCCTTCGGCGTAAATGGTGTCAAATGCCAGGCTGGACTTTCCCGAACCACTTAACCCGGTAA
>WGBF01000610.1 GCA_015494485.1 bacterium
CGCCTACCGGAAATGCCCCTGCCGGAAATTGCAGCGCATCTGTTAACCCCTTACCTTCAGGAAGATTTCACCAGCGGGGACATTCTTCGCATTATTGAAGAGGCCTTCACGTTTCCGGCACCGGTAACACCGTTAACGGAAACGCTGTTCATTCTGGAATTATTCCACGGGCCCACCCTGGCCTTTAAAGATTTTGGGGCACAGTTCATGGCCAGTGTGTTCCAGCGGCTGGCGGAACAAACCCAGCGCACCATCACCATTCTGGTGGCCACTTCCGGTGATACGGGCAGCGCTGTAGCCCGCGGTTTCTGGAAGAAAGAAGGCCTGCGGGTGGTACTGTTGTATCCGGCAGGAAAAGTCAGCGATATTCAGGAGCGCCAGCTTACTGCCCTGGGGGAGAATGTGTTTCCGGTAAAAATCCACGGAACATTCGACGACTGCCAGCGCCTGGTGAAAACCGCCTTTATGGACAAAGCGTTGCGGGACAAACTGGCCTTGTCTTCTGCCAATTCCATTAATATTGCCCGTCTGCTGCCGCAAATGGTGTATTACGCCTCAGGGTTTGCCCAACTGCCGGATCCCAGCCAGCCGGTGACTGTCATTGTCCCCAGCGGCAATCTGGGCAATTTAACCGCAGGGCTAATGGCAGCCCGGATGGGCATTCCCTTTGCCCATTTCGTGGCAGCGCTGAACAAAAACGACGTATTTCTTCATTATTTAGAAAGCGGGGAATTCCAGCCGCGGCCGGCGGTACCCACCCTTTCCAATGCCATGGATGTGGGCAACCCCAGCAATCTGGAACGCATTGTGGATTTGTTTCACCATCGTCATGCGGACATCCGTCGGGCCATCAGCGCCTACCGCTTTGACGATGCCGCCACCCGCCAGGCCATTCACCATGTGGCCCATACCTTTGATTACATTCTGGATCCCCATACGGCCGTGGGGTATCTGGCCACGGAGGCCCATCGCCAGGCGAATGAATCAACCGGGCAATGGTTACTGCTTTCCACTGCCCATCCGGCAAAATTCAACACGACCATTGCGGAAGTACTGGGGCGCCCCGCACCTACGCCGGAGCGCCTGGCGCGTGTTCTGCAACACGAACCCAACGCCACGCTGCTTTCAGCAGAATACGCGGATTTTAAGGACTTTTTGTGGCACCTGCCAACGTTCAGGAGCGCTTGACCAGGCGGTCAAACTCTTCCACCGGAATGGCAGGCAGGGTTGAAAAGGAAATGCCCATTTCCCGCGTGATGGTCACGCTGGCTTTCAGCGCGTTTTCCATGTCTGGGAATTCTGCAATCAGCACCAGGTCATACGCCCCCAGGATAGCGTACATATCCTGGATGGTGCCGCCATGTTCGCGGGCAATTTCCAGTACCCGGCGGGTTCGTTCTTCGGAAATTTGTTTCATGGATTCCGGTGAGTACTTGCCAAACATGAAAAAGGTTGCCATAACGTCCCCTCCAGCTTATGGCCTCTATTGTGAAAATAGGCACAAGAGGGGTTACTTGTCAATACCGGAATGGGAGAAGGCGAAAGAATGCCCCTCCGGATCCCTTCCTCCGGCAAAAAACAGGCTATAATAATGAAGAAGAAAACAGCGACGGATCGGTTCTCCAAAAACCAGTGGCCCCGCGCTTGTGGCAATTGGCTATTTTACCACACGATTCTCCAGCGTGCCCAATCCTTCCACTTCCAGGCGCACCGTATCGCCCGGCTGCAACCAGCGGTCAATTTCCACCCCCGCACAGCCCGGCAGCGTGCCGGTACCCAGCACCTCGCCGGGTATTAAACGTTCTTCCAGGCAGGCATACGCCACCATGTCCCCAATAGAATGGGCCATCCCTTCCGTAGTTCCTTCCGCCCACAATTCCCCGTTTACCAGCACCCGCCCCTTCAAATTGTGGATGTTGGGCAGCACCTCATCTGCGGTTACCACCACGCTACTCAATCCGGTACCGAAATTTTTGGTTTTTACCACCGGCCCAAAGGGATTTTCGAAAAATTCCTTAACCTGCTGGTCCCGGGCACTGAAATCGTTTAAAATAGCAAAGCCCCCAACAGCCCGCAGGGCCTCTTCCGGATTGGCATTGTACACCGGACGGGCAATAATCACCGCCAATTCCAGTTCATAATCCAGCAGGCGAGAATAGGACGGCCAGGGGATTTCCGCCCCATCCGGGAAAAATTGAATATGGTTGCCCATGTAGTACACCGGCACTTCGTAAAACATTTTGGGCGGCTTTAATTTGGGATGGGGTTTACCGGTCAGTTTCTGGTAGGCAGCCATCACTTTCGCTGCCCCGGGTTTAAATCGTTTAATGAGGCCGAATTTGGCCTGAATGAAGTGCTTTTCCCACAGCATAAAATCCCGGAAGGAAAGCGGGTTAAACGGCAGGAGTGTTTCCGGACGCACCGCCGGTAAAACGGCCTCTC
>WGBF01000611.1 GCA_015494485.1 bacterium
ATCGGAGAATTTTGGCGTGTTGCGGTTTCGCCGTCAGGTTTTAAACAGTAATTCTTACGTTGGAACCATTTTAACCAGCCGCATCAGCACCCGCGGGAATATAAACCTGGTGTACGGCTTTGACGGCATCTTCAAGGTAAAGGGCGATGATTATTTCTCCATTAACTGGGCCCAATCCCTGGACAGCGATTCCCTGCAGGCCCTTACCCTTCCCCGGCAAAACACCGGGCGATTGCGCATTGCCTGGGATAAACGCACCGACCGGGGATTATTCTACCGGGCCCGGCTGGGATGGTCCGGCGATGAATACAACCCCGGTGTTGGTTTTGTACGTCGGGTAAATTTTACCCGCCTGCTGGGGCAGATTGGCTACGGGTGGTATCCGGGAAAAGAATCCCTGTTGTTCAAACACTCCCTGGGTATTCAGGCTTCCGGTTTCATTCGGAATAGCGACCAGCAACTGGAAACCGGCGAGGTGGGTCTGGAGTGGCGGGCCGGACCGAAAATCGGCGGCTTTTTCCGCTTCCAGACCAAATTGAATTACGAGAGCATTCTGGACACCTTTTATTTAAGCAGCGACGCTTTTATCCCCGCCGGAACCTACCAGTTCTGGGATAACTCCTTTTTCTTCCTTTCGCCCTTTGGCTATCTGGTGCGCTTCCGCCTGAACGGAGACTTCGGTTATTTTTATGATGGCACGCGCTATTCTTTTAGCATTTCCCCCACCTGGTCCGTGTCCCAACATCTGGAGCTCAGCAGTGATTTTCAATACAATGCAGTGGATTTACCGAAACGAGACCAGAAATTCCGGGCCACCATTGTTCGGTTGCGGGTAAAATACAACCTCAACACCCGCTTTTTTATGAGTACCTTTGCTCAGTGGAATTCCTTTGGAGAGCGAATCACGTTAAATTTCCGCCTGCGGTACAACCCCAAAGACGGCAATGACCTGTATCTGGTGTACAACGAAAATCTGGAATACGGAAATGAAAACGAAATGCCCCAGCCGCCGCTTTCCCGGAACCGAACGATTCTGATTAAATACACCCACACCTTTCAACGGGCATTTTAGGGGAATTCCCGTAAGAAAAGCGGAGGGCCACAATGCCACCAAAGCCCCTCCGACGGTACCCCCTTTAACTGTGCTGAAACGGTTTAATCCGGGGGAAAAAATGAATTCCTGCCGCCACCGCGGCAATAACCCACAAAACCCGCACGCCCAATCCCAATAAGTCATTCTGGAATACTACAAAATTTACCGTGTACAGAATAACACCTACATTTAACGCCCCAATGCACCACTGAAACGCACGGACGTTGCCATAAAATGAGGGCCCGGTAGCAAATTTGGGTAATATCCAGAATGCGGTGCCCAGCGTAAACTGGACAAATCCGCCAATGGCAATCCACACAATGTGAAGCGGGAACAACGTTATCCACTGAACAAATGCCGGAAGCGCTTTGCCGGTTAATACCATTGCACCCAGAGTGGCCCCACCGATAAGATACAACACAGCCATTCGCAATGTGATAACCGCGGGTAATGGCATTATCCGTGCCCCTTTAATTTAATCCGGGGCCAAATGTGCACCGCATACGCCACAAACCCCACCCATTGCAGCGCAATGCTCAAAAGCAGAACGGTTTGTGTACCGGGATACACCGACTGCCAGAAGGGCGCTTCGGAAAAAAAGCGCAGCACGATGCCGATATTCAGGGCCACAAAGGAGGTGTCAATCAACCATTGTTTCCCCCGGGGCTCCGACCGGGAAAAGATTGGAAACAACCAGTGGGAAACGCCAAAAACCATCTGGGAAAGCCATCCGACGAAGAAAAAATGAAACGCAGAGGGGCGGAGTTGAATGGCAATTCGGTGCATGGGCCCCGACGGCCAGGCGGCCAGAACTTCAATTCCAATAGCACAAACCAGATAAATCAGCGCACTTTTCAAAAACCATCGGGTAATGCGCGGCATTCCCTGCTCCTTCGCTTCAACGGGTGAAATATAATTGTTTCGTTCAACTTAAAACATCAAAGAATAAAATGCGTTTCCCGGAACCGGTCAACCCGCATTGTTGCGGCGGGCAAACGGTTCCCACAGGGCAACCAGAATACCGCTCACCACCAGCACGGCACCCGGTAAAAAGGACGCCGGTGGTAATTCGCGGAAAATCCAGTATGCCAGCAAGGTGGCCAGAATTGGTTCCCCCAGCATGACAAAATTCACGTAATACACCCGAATATGCCGGGCTGCCCAGTTTAACAGGGAATGCCCCAGAATCGTCGGGCCCAGCGCCAGCAAAAACATCCAGAAATGAACAGCCGGGGGATAATGCACCAAGGGCCTTCCCTGAATGAAAATGATTACCAGTAACAGCAGAGCAGCGCTGCCGTACACCGCGGGTAAATACACAGACAGCGCCAGGGCGGTACGCAGCCGCCGGGCAATCAGCAAATAAAACGAAACGAACACGGCACTCACCACCGCCAGAATGTCCCCAATTACCGAACGCCAGGAAACAGACACATCCACCCCAACGGACAATGCCATTCCTACCAATCCCAGAATAACGGCCAGAATGGCCAATCCGGTGGGCTTTTCCCGCAACCACAACCAGGAAAACATTAATCCCCAAATGGGATGGGTTGACTCCAGAATAAGGGATTGAGCCACAGTGGTGTATTGCAGGGAGGCAATCCAGGTCACAAAATGCAGGGCAAGCAAGACACCTGCTGCCAGTACACCCAGTTGCTCCCAGTACCCCAGGCCGCGGAACGCCCGCCACTTATGCATCGGGGAGAATTCCCAGAACGATAGCAGCATCCCTGCCCACGCCAGGCGATAAAAGCTAATAATCACCGGAGAGGTGTTGCCGCACCACCGCACCAGGATGGATGCCCAGGAGGTAATAAACACGCCACCCAGTACCGCCAGCAGGACGGCGGATGTCCCAAATTGGTATTTGCGTTCCATGCCCCGTCAGCTTATTTTACCACGCTGATTATTACGAATAAAGGAGGCAGCAATGGCAAAAGATTTTAATGATATCGCCCTTGAATTTGTAAAAATTTACTTTCAGTGCCATCCGGACAAATTACCGGAAGACAAAGACAAAGCCTTTCAGGAAATGTCCAGCTTGCACGGGAAGTACAAAAACAAGCTCATTGAAAAGGCGCATCGCAAAAGCGAAGACTTTTTCAGCGATAAGCTGTAACCCCGGGTGATGCTCATTCACCCTGGGTGCTTTCCGTGCTGGATTTTTTCGGCGGCCGGCCCCGGCGACGTTTGGGCTTGGTTTTTGGCTCTGCCGATTCTCCCAACTTTGCTTCCAGTTCGGCAATTCGCTTCTCCAGTGCAGCAATTTCTTCCCGGGTTGGAATACCCATTTCAGTCAATGTCCGGGTTACCAGCGCCTTTACCCGGGCAGCAAATTCCTTTTCCTGTTCTTTTAACTTCTCCACATACTCTTCCACCAATCGCGAGCGGTCTTTTTCGGAAGCCTGCCCTTTCTGGATCAGCTCTTCCAC
>WGBF01000612.1 GCA_015494485.1 bacterium
ACATCGATGAGGTGATTATCGGCCACACCAATGAGCCGGAATACAAAAAGCTCCAGAACAACGAGTTTATGGAAGCACTGCGGGACCGAACGGTGAAGATTGACATCCCCTACATCACCCGGTGGAGCGAGGAAATTAAGATTTACAAAAAGGATTTTAACAATCGCAAAATTCAAAACAAGCACATTGCGCCACATACCATCGAAATGGCAGCCATGTGGGCGGTACTCACCCGCCTGGAAGAGCCCAAAAAGGCCAACTTAACCCTGGTGCAAAAGCTGAAGCTGTACGATGGCAAGGCGATTCCGGGCTACACCGAAGACAACGTGCGGGAATTGCGCAAAGAGGCGGTTCGGGAAGGTCTGGAAGGCATCTCCCCCCGCTACATTCAGGATAAAATTTCCAACGCGCTGGTTAAGGATACCGAAGAGCCCTGCGTGAACCCCTTCATGGTGCTCAACGAACTGGAAAGCGGGCTGGACCACCACAGTTTGATTTCCAACGAAGAACAAAAGAAACGCTACCGGGAACTGCTGAGCGTGGTGAAAAAAGAATACACCGAAATTGTAAAGAACGAAGTGCAGCGGGCCATCAGCGCCGATGAGGACGCCATCAAACGGCTGTTTGCCAATTACATTGACAACGTAAAGGCCTACGTCCAGAAGGAAAAAGTGAAGAACAAATACACCGGCGAGGATGAGGAACCCAACGAAAAACTGATGCGCTCCATTGAGGAAAAAATCGACATCCCCGAAAGCCGGAAAGACGACTTCCGTCGGGAAATTATGAATTACATCGGTGCCCTGGCGCTGGAAGGCAAGACCTTTGAATGGAACAGCAACGAACGGCTGGCCAAAGCGCTGGAACTGAAGCTGTTTGAAGACCAGAAGGACAGCATCAAACTTTCCACGCTGGTCTCTTCCGTGGTGGACAAGGAAACACAGGAAAAGATTGATGTGGTGAAGACCCGCCTGATTAAGAATTACGGCTACTGCGAAACCTGTGCAACGGACGTGCTTAACTACGTGGCCAGCATTTTTGCCCGTGGCGACATTCAGGAATAACAGGCCGCTTTACGACCGAACGGTAGATTTAAACAGAAGGTGACAGCCATGCCGTTAATGAACATGGAAAATGACTACAACCGGTTTCGCCAGATAATTAAGGGCAAAATTAAGGAAAATTTGCGCAAATACATTTCCAACGGCGAAATGATTGGGCGGAAGGGGAAGGAACTGGTGAGCATCCCCCTTCCGCAGATTGACATTCCCCGCTTCCGCTTTGGGGACAACGGTCAGGGCGGTGCCGGCCAGGGCGATGGCGAACCAGGCGAGCCCCTTTCCCAGGGCGATGGTGAAGAGGGCGAAGGCCAGGCGGGTAACGAACCCGGCGCCCATGTCCGTGAAGTGGAATTAACCATGGACGAACTGGCGGAAATCCTGGGCGAGGAGCTGGAACTGCCCAACATTGAGCCGCGGGGAAAGAAGGAAATTGTTTCCCACAAGGACCGCTACACCGGCATTCGCCGGGTTGGACCGGAATCCCTGCGCCATCACAAGCGCACTTTCAAAGAAGCGCTGAAGCGGCAAATCATTTCCGGTCAGTTTAATGTGGAAAAGCCCCGCATTGTGCCCATTCGGGACGACTACCGCTACCGCTCCTGGAAAACCACCACCAAGCCGGAAAGCAACGCGGTCATCATTTACATGATGGACGTATCCGGTTCCATGTGGGAAGAGCAAAAGGAAATCGTCCGCCTGGAAACGTTCTGGATTGACACCTGGCTGCATTATCAGTACAAAGGCCTTAAAACCCGCTACATTGTCCATGATGCCCGCGCTTACGAAGTGGACCGCGAGACCTTTTTCACCCTGAAAGAAAACGGCGGTACCGTTATTTCCACCGCCTACGAACTGGCGTTAAAGATTATTGAGAAGGATTACCCGGTGGATGAGTGGAACATTTACGCCTTTCACTTTTCCGACGGAGACAACTGGTCCCGGGATGACAACAAATACTGTTTGGAACTGCTGCGTGACCATCTGTTGCCCAGGGTGAATATGTTTGGTTACGGCCAGGTGGAAAGCACTTACGGCAGCGGCGAATTTTATGATTATCTGGAAGAACACCTGGGCGACGACGACCGCCTGATACTTTCTCAAATTCCGGACAAAGAAGCCATTTATGATTCCATTAAAGATTTTCTGGGGAAAGGAAAATGAGCGTTACACAAAAGGATATATTGGCCCTTCAGCCGGAAATTGAAGAATTGGCCCGATCCTACGGGCTGGATTTCTTTCCGGTGATTTTTGAGCTGGTGGATTACGACACCATGAATCAGCTGGCAGCGTACGGGGGATTTCCCATCCGTTACCCCCATTGGCGCTTTGGCATGGAATACGACCAGCTTTCCAAAGGGTACCGCTATGGGCTGCAAAAAATTTACGAAATGGTCATTAACACCAATCCCTGCTACGCCTATTTAATGGATGTGAATGCTCTGGTGGACCAGAAACTGGTTATGGCCCACGTGTATGCCCATTGCGACTTTTTCAAAAACAACTTCTACTTCTCCCACACCAACCGCAAAATGATCGACGAAATGGCCAACCATGCCATTCGCGTCCGGCGCTACATTGACCGGTTTGGTCTGGAAACGGTGGAAAATTTCATTGATGTGTGTTTGTCCCTGGAAAATTTAATTGACTACCATTCCCCCTACATTAAACGAAAAGGGGATAACCGGGAAGTCTCCGACAACGGCGCTCCCAAACCCCGCATTAAAAAGCTAAAAAGCAAAAAGTACATGGAAAAATTCATCAATCCGCCGGAATTCATTGAAGCGCAGAAAAAGAAGCTGGAAGAAGAAAAGCCGGAACACCTCTCCTACCCGGCACAACCGGAGCGGGATGTGTTGCTGTTTCTTCTGGAACATGCCCCGCTGGAAAACTGGCAGCGGGATGTTCTGGGCATTATTCGGGAAGAAGCCTACTATTTTGCTCCCCAGGGCATGACCAAAATAATGAATGAAGGCTGGGCCACATACTGGCATGCTACCATGATGACCCGCAACCTGCTGCATCCAAAAGAGGTGGTCGATTACGCCGAACACCACTCCGGCACCGTGGCCAATCATCCGGGGCGGTTAAATCCTTATCGCATCGGCTACCTGCTGTTTCAGGATATCGAAGACCGCTGGAACAAAGGGAAATTCGGGAAAGAATGGGAAGAATGCGACGACTGGCGCGAAAAGAAAAACTGGGACAAACAACTGGGGTTGGGTCGCCAGAAAATTTTTGAAGTCCGCAAATTATACAATGACGTCACATTCATTGATACCTTCCTCACCGAAGAATTTGCGCGGGAACATAAACTATTCTCCTTTGCATATAATAAAGAAAACAAAAGGTACGAAATTGAGTCGCGCGAATTTCATTTGATCAAACAGCGCTTGTTGCAAAGTTTAACCAACATGGGGCAACCCATTATTGAAGTGGTGGAAGCCAATTACAAAAATCGGGGGGAACTGTTTTTAAAGCACAAATTTGAAGGCGTGGAGCTGCATGTTCAATATGCCCGCGATACCATGCGCAATTTATTCCATTTGTGGAAACGACCGGTGAATATTCAAACCATTGTGAACGAAAAGCCGGTGATTTTGTCCTTTAACGGACAGGACTACCACGAAGTTGAAATTGAAGAAGCGTAATAAAATGGAGGTTACCATGAGCATATCGGAAAAAGTGCTGGAGGAATTACGGGAATTAAAAAAATCCCCGGGGGCAGCCCGGAAAGATAAATTTTACTATTTTCACAAGGCACTGGATGGTCTGGATGTGGCGGTGAAATTCAAAGATATTGACCGTTACGGCATTGTGGTGGATTACATTTCGCTGGCACGCACAGAACCCATTCTGGATGTGGAAGCCATTAACCGGCGGCTGGAGCAGCAGGCCGAGACCGTGCAAAAGACCATCACGTATCTCCTGGAAGATTTCATGCTCATTGAAATGGACAAAGCCAGCAAACGCGCCCAATTGCGCAGCTATCCACCGTACGAAAAAGAAAATTCCAAATTCTTTTACGAAATTGTGCTGGAAGAAGGCACACGGGTGCATTTTCAGCGGTATGAATACAACAAAGAACACCGCCGGTATGAGAAAATTACCTCCCAGCTTACGCTGGAGATTTTCAAACGGCTGGTGGACGACCTGGCCAATCTGGTGAAATAAAATTCAACTTGCTTCTGGCATGTGGAAAACCTAAATTTTTGGCGCTTTTGCGGGATCGTCTAATGGTAGGACGCCAGGTTCTGGCCCTGGTAGTCGGGGTTCGAGTCCCTGTCCCGCAGCTCAAATAAAATCAATTACTTACAAGGGGCGTTCAAAACGCCCCTTTTTTGTTGGGTATCATAATAGTATCATGTAAAGAGATGAAATTTGGACTTACCAACTGAAACACAATTTATCCAGCACCTCAATGTTTTAACCTATGAGGACTGGCAACCACTACTGGATATTATCGAGGATCTGGAAAGGACCAGAAAATTTGGTGAACACATAAATCCACCCCCGGAAAACGGCGTGTATCAACTTCCATATGCTGTGTATTCGCCGGTTGTCCACCGCTTTCTTAAAATAGCCTATCACATTCCCATCGTGATAAATTTTGACTGGGGTAGTTGGAAGAAGGAATTCCACCAATTAATGTCAAATATATCCACGCACGTGGATTCCCTGGATATCCTCACCAAATGCAAACTGATTACAGTTATTCTTCGGCAGGACCGTTTTACGGAAGGCACGCTGCTGCATTACTTCGAAAATGGCGCGCTTCTTACCATCCTGCAATCCTTGAAACGGGACATTGAAGCCCGCTATTCCGCCCATTCCTGACTCCAACCTCCTGCCTCAATTGTCCATTGTAGCACAGATACTCCTCTGGCGTGATGTTTGTACAGCCATGTGATGGCAATCATTTTTAAAAATTTTATCCCTATTAATATTTAACCCTGTTAATCAAACAATGTTAACGTTTAACCCATTTCGTATCTTATCTGAATAACTGGCTCTCTGCAGGATTTATACGAACTTTTCCTGATTTTCAACCAAAGAAACGCGTGTTACCCAATAAACCACAGGAGGCA
>WGBF01000613.1 GCA_015494485.1 bacterium
GGTTACGGGTTGCGGAAACGGGCGAATGTTCCACAGGGTGGCAAACACCCGCGGAATGAATGTGTTGTCGTGCACGCCGGAGAACAAGCGGGAAAAAGGGCCCCAGGCATATACGGGAACCGGTTGCCCGGTATGGTGATGGGTCACCCAGGCAACCTGCATATCGGAACCATCCGGATTCCCTTTTACAATGGTCAGGCCGCCTGTTTCGTGATCGGCCACAATTACCACCAGGGTGTTGCCGTGTTTCCGGGCAAAGTTCATCCCCACCTGAATGGCTTCATCAAACAACCGGGTTTGGCGGATGACCTTGTCCAGGTCATTGGCATGGCCACCCCAGTCAATCTGGCTACCTTCCACCATCAGAAAGAACCCATCCGGGTCCTGAGATAAAATTTCCAGCGCTTTGCCTGTCATTTCCGCCAGGGAGGGTTCCGGAGGGCGAGTGGTTAATCCGTCCATGGCAAATAAGCCCAGCAGGTACGGTTTACGGGCTTGCAACAGGGCGTCTCTGCTTTCAACAATGGAATAACCCAGTTGCCGGGCAGTATCCAATAAATTTTTGTTATCACGTCGGCCACTGCCTTCCTGGGATTGGGGGATAAAATATTTTTTCCCGCCGCCCAGCAGCACTTCAATTCTGTTTTGTAACAGTTGTTCGGCAATTTTATCCTGCATTTTTCGGCTGGGGACGTGGGCGCCAAATCCGGCCGGTGTGGCATGCGCAATGGACGATGTGGCCACCAATCCAGTACTTTTGCCTTTTTGTTTGGCCAGCTCCAGTATCGTACGGTACGCCACCGTATCGGGGTTCATGCCAATCATTCCGTTGCGGGTTTTAACGCCGGTGGACATGGCTGTAGCCCCGGCAGCAGAATCGGTAATGAGATTATCTGCCGAATGGGTGGTGATAATACCGGTAACGGGCATTTTATCAATATTCAGCCGTCCGTCCGGGCCCACCGTGGAAATGCGGGTTGCGGCCACCTGCTGGATGCCCATACCATCGCCAATAAATAAAATAATATTTTTTACCGAACTGGCAGTAGCATTTGAAAAGTGGGGCGAATCACCAGGAATTGATGGAAGCGGGGTCATCCGATTGGAAGCACAACTTAAAATCACTGCCAAAAAAATAAGAGGAGTCAAAAATTTCCATTTGTTCAGCATAATATCCCTTTCTTTTTTATTCCCGAATGGCAAAATTTAAATGCTCTGGTAATAAAACCAATACGAAAAGATTTCTTTTTTTGGGAAAAATTTTTCTTGCAACATTGCAATAAAAAATCCGTTACCTTTTTATTGTTTTTATTTACCTAAATACAGAGGAGGTCTTTCCATGCTAAAAAGTAAATATATGATTATCTGGCTACTCATTACCGTGCTATTGCCCTTGATGGGCATCGCCAAGGCAGACAAGGATGAGTGGGATGTGGACATTCCCTTTAAAAAATATGTGCTGGATAATGGGCTCACGCTAATTGTACACGAAGACCACAAGGCGCCCATCGTTGCTGTGAATATCTGGTATCATGTGGGGTCCAAGAATGAAAAGCCGGGGAAAACCGGTTTTGCCCACCTTTTTGAGCATCTGATGTTTAACGGAAGCGAGCATTTCAATGATGATTATTTTCAGGCATTGGAACGCCTGGGGGCAACGGATTTGAACGGTACAACCAACCGGGATCGTACCAATTATTTCCAGAATGTTCCCAAAAATGCCCTGGATGTGGTTTTGTGGCTGGAGTCTGACCGAATGGGTCACCTGTTAGGGGCTATTGATCAGGCAAAGCTGGATGAACAACGGGGCGTGGTGCAAAACGAAAAGCGCCAGGGAGAAAACCGACCGTACGGACGGGTTCGCTATGTGCTGGCGGAAAATACCTACCCCAAAGGGCACCCGTATTCGTGGACAACCATTGGTTCCATGGAGGATTTAAATGCCGCTTCTCTGGAGGACGTTTACGAATGGTTTAAAAAATACTATGGCGCTGCCAATGCCACGCTGGTTATTGCCGGGGATGTGAATGCGGAGGAAGTAAAACAAAAAGTAGAAAAGTATTTTGGCGACATCCCCTCCGGTCCGCCGGTGGAACGGCAAAAGGTGTGGATTGCTAAAATGCAAGGGGAACATCGGTACCAGATGCAGGACCGGGTACCGCAGGCCCGGTTGTACAAAGTGTGGAATATCCCGGAATGGGGAAGCCAGGAATATGCTTATCTGGATCTGGTGTCGGATTTGTTAAGTTCCGGTAAAACGTCCCGCCTGTACAAACGGCTGGTTTACCAGGACCAAATAGCTTCCTCCGTGTGGGCGTACATCATGCCGGGTGAAATTGGAAGCCAATTTATGATTGTTGCATCCGCCCAGCCGGGGGTATCGTTAAAGCAAATTGAAGCGGCAATTGATGAAGAATTGCAACGATTTTTAAATGAAGGACCGACCGAGGAAGAATTAACGCGGGTAAAAACCGATTATCTGGCCAATTTTATCCGTGGTATTGAACGCATTGGGGGATTTGGCGGTAAATCCGATATTCTGGCCATGAATCAGGTGTTTGCCGGTTCCCCGGACCATTACAAAACCTATTTGCAGTATATTAAAAATGCTTCCCCGCAGGTTATTCGGCGGACTGCCCGTAAGTGGCTGGAAGACGGGGTATTTGTCCTGGAAGTAACTCCCTTCCCAAAATACAAAACCCAACCATCCGATGTGGATCGCAGCAAGATGCCGGAAGCCGGAACACCCCCGAAACCGGATTTCCCCGATTTGCAGCGGGCTACTTTGTCCAACGGACTGAAGATTGTGCTGGCGGAACGCCATACTATTCCCATGGTTCAAATGAGCTTAATGGTGAACGCCGGTTACAAAACGGATACCCAGTCATTGCCCGGTGTGGCCAGTCTGGCTATGAACATGCTGGATGAAGGCACCAAACGGTATTCCGCGTTGGAAATCAGCGAGAAATTGAATTTACTGGGAGCTCAACTGTATACCAGTTCGGACCTGGATTACTCCTATGTGTTTCTCTCTTCGCTTAAATCGCGCTTAAAAGAGGCGCTGGATATTTACGCCGATGTGATTTTAAATCCCCAGTTCCCGCAAAAGGATTTCGAACGATTAAAAAAACAAACGCTCACTGCAATTAGACGAGAAAAAGCACAACCCACCACCATGGCCCTTCGGGTGTTGCCTGTGTTAATTTACGGCAAAGGCCATCCGTACGCATTGCCGTTTACCGGTTCAGGCTATGAGGAAACAGTGGAAAAAATTGAAATTGCCCATTTAAAAGAATTTCACCGCAAATATTTTAAACCCAACAATGCCACTCTGGTTGTGGTTGGGGATATTACGCTACCGGAACTCAAAGCGCTGCTGGAGAAGAAATTTCGCAAATGGAAAGCAGGGGAAGTGCCTGAGCTGAATGTGCCCATGACGGAAAACCACTCCAGCGGCAAGGTGTTCATTATTGATCGACCCGGTGCCGTGCAATCGGTGATTTTTAGCGGAGATCTGTTCCCGCCTAAAAACAGTCCGGATGATCTGGCAATTTACATGATGAACAAAATTTTAGGTGGAACTTTTACCTCCCGCATTAACATGAACCTGCGGGAAGAAAAACATTGGTCCTATGGTGCCCGTTCCATTATTGCCGGTACCCAGGCCCAGCGGCCGTTTATTGTCCTGGCACCGGTACAGACCGACAAGACCGCGGAATCGGTGCAGGAAATCCGGAATGAAATTGAGGGCATCCGCACAACCGAACCGCCTACCGCAGACGAACTGAATAAAGTTAAAAAGAATGAAATTTTACGCTTGCCGGGACAATGGGAAACCATGAATGCTGTTCTGGGGTCGATTACCAATATAGTCCGTTACAATTTACCGGACACGTACTATGATCAGTATCCGGCAAAGGTAGAGCAAATTAGTCTGGATATGGTAAAGCAGGTTGCGCAAAAATATGTGCACCCGGAAAAACTGGTCTGGGTTATTGTGGGCGACCGCAGCAAAATTACCGAGCCGGTTAAGTCCCTGAATATTGGTGAAATTCAGTTTATCGATTCGGATGGTAATCCGGTGGAATAAACCCTGAAAATTTTGCCTGATAAAACAAGCGCCTCTCGGTTAAACCGGGAGGCGCTTTGTGGTTCGAGGAGATTCGGACAATGAACCATTATGGTGAAGATGAATTGTTCATAATGAGCTCCTTTACCAACTCCGGACTATGGACAAGCGGCGTACGATGGGTGTAGCTAAACGGCCCCAAGGTGACTACCGTAACCCGTTCATAAACGCGAAAACCAAAGCGAAAGTGTGTTCGCAGGGAAAGGGCATTATTGTGGGAAACATAAGTGATAAGGGCGGATTTACCCTCTTCCTTCATGATTTTACCCATGTACGCTTTTAAGGCCAGCCAAACGCCGCTTACCCGAAGCTGGGGCAGGATGAACGCATCGTATAGAT
>WGBF01000614.1 GCA_015494485.1 bacterium
AATCAGATGGTCTTCCAGCTTCTGTTCAGCGATTTTGCCGTACGCCGCCAGAATGCCCAGCGCAATGGGTAAATCATAGCTGGAACCTTCCTTGCGGATGTCTGCCGGTGCCAGATTCACCGTAATGCGTTTGGTGGGAAATTCAAACCCGCTGTTTTTTACCGCCGCAATCACACGTTCGCGGCTTTCCCGGACTGCAGAGTCCGGCAATCCGACAATGGCCATACTGGGCAGCGCCCGTTCCAAACTAACTTCTACTTCCACCAAATAGGCATCAATGCCCATCAGGGCAGCGGAGTAAATTTTGGACAGCATGATTTCCTCAACGTGGATGGTTCGTCAAAATTTAGATGTCGCCGATGAAATTTGCAAGAGTGGAGAATGAGATTTCATTATTTGGAAAAATTATAACGTCAACGGGAATGATTCTGGTTTATATTGCCTGTAAGTAAACTCCAGGGGATTTTTGTTTGAAATGAAAAATACGCGTTCAATTTAATGGCGGGAATAGCGACTCGAATTTGGGCAATTCAACCGATAGAAATTCCAAACAATGGGGTCGTAGTTAATTATTTGCCCGAAGTGGTGTGTGATGACTGGTTAAAAAACCAGTTTCATTACGATTACCAGACCTGCGATGATCAATATAAATGGTAACAGAAAAATTCCCACCGTTAACAGAGTAGGAAAAAAGAATAATCCCACCGCCAGAAGTGCCAGTACAAAAAGAACCTTTAACACAATCCCCAGAACAAAAAACCCGGCTTTCAGGACAAAACCAATGAGTTGAATAAATCCCAGAATAAAAATGAGTATAAAAAGAATTCCCAGAAATTCCATGATGGCCTCCTGTTTTTCAGGTGTCAGTTTTCTATACGAACGGAAACGGTTCCTGTTTCATTCGGCGGACAGGTCTACGGTCATTCCATCATTGGCGGCAATCACCTCTACCCCAAGTTCCTGAGTCAGTTGTGCTGCCACTTCCCAGGGGTGGGCTTTCAGCATTGTCATGCCAAAATGTGTTAAAATTGCTCTTCGGGGACGGATTTCCCGAATTAGGGTCCGGGCGTCTTCCAGGTTTAAATGTTGAATACCCCGTTCAGCATCCTGGTCACCCTTTAACCGAACGACGTTTATTATTAATATGGTAGCGTTTTTGTAACCTTCTAAAAGATCCGGGAAAAACGCCGTATCCGTAATGTGGCCAATTGTTATTGCAGGAGATGTTAGTAAATACCCATAGGTTTCAACCGGATGGCGATGGCGGAAAGGCGGAATGTGGAGGGTCCATTTCTCCGTTAGCGGAAATTGTGTCCCGGGTGTTAAGGGAAAAATCTGGCGCACAGCCTGACGTAAGTAGGGTAACACAACGCGGGTTTCGCCGTCCAGTGCTTCAGGGGGCGCGAATAATATACCCCTGGGATTAAAGCCTCCGTTGGTCATGGCTTCAATCATAACATTGATATCATTGCTGTGGTCCAGGTGGATGTGGGAGAGTAAAATAGCTGAGAGTGAAGACGGGTCCAATTTCGGGCGACTGCTGGCGCACCGTACCAGCGTGCCGGGACCGGGATCAACCAGCAGATTAAAGCCGTCTAAATGGTACCAGATCCCGGCAGAGCTGCGGAGCTGCCGAATCATGACAAAACGAGCCCCCGCTGTTCCCAGGAATTTTACCCAACGCGTTTTCGTGGCTTTCATAATGAAAATAATTTAAACGGTCGTGATAAACGGAGCAAGGTGGGAATAAAGTAGGAAAAATATTTCCTACCTCAATTAGGAAAAATCGTACCATATTTGTTTTGCAGCGATTTGGTAAGATATTTAAAAACAGTAGGTTAATTAGAATTCGTTGTACAGTGGTATAATTTTTGTTCCTTTATTTGTGCCCTTCGGATCTTTGAAAAAATCCAGAGATAAGCGCCCCTTGCGGTTCGGAGTTGTGTATCCGTAGGACGGAGGCATCTCCGGAAAGGGGGGAGGGGTTCACCAAGCGCTGGCAGCGGTTTGTCAGCGCTTAATTTTTTCTTTTGTGTTAAGTGTATTGTTTTTGGTAGGTAACGGTAGGAAAAAAATTTCCTATTGAAATAGGAAAAGTTGTTCCCCGTCACGAAATATCGGTATAAGAAAAAAATTAATAACTAATTGATAATTAAAGAGTTATCGCGATGTGTTGTTGAAGTTGGTATTAATTTTGTAGCTCCGCAGTTGTTGTGCTTGGTGGAGTATAAGCACGAATTGTGTTGGAGGAAAAAATAAACAAGAGGAGGCCCGAATGACGTGACCCGCCCGATAGTTGTTGCTTCGATTTTTATTCGAGTTCTTAACCAATTAATTCAGGAGGTAAAATAATGTTCAAAAAACTAACACTGCTATTATTTGTGGCGTTGTTAATACCAGCGTTTGTGTTTGCACAATCGTCTGGTAAGATTGCCGGTGTGGTCAAAGACAAATCCACCGGTGAGCCGCTTCCGGGCGTAAACGTGGTGATCGAAGGAACCACCATGGGATCCGCCACGGATATTGATGGTTATTATGTCATTTTGAATGTACCTGCTGGCGTGTACACGCTCAAGGCCAGCTACATTGGCTACAAAGATGTAAAGATTGAAAATGTACGCGTGTCCGCAGGTATTACGACTGAAATTAATATTGAAATGGAGCCCACGACACTGGAATTGGAAGAGGCTATTGTGGTTACGGCGGAACGCCCGCTGGTTGAAAAGAACGTAACCCAGTCCATCTCCTTGATGACAGCCAAGCAGATTGAAAACATTCCGGTACGTGGATTGGGGAACTTGCTGGCCTTGCAGAACAGTGTTGTTGTTCAGGACGGTCAGATTCACATCCGTGGTAGCCGCTCGGAAGAAGTTGGTTACTATCTGGATGGTGCCTCCACGCTGAACCCCTTAAGCAATACCAACGCGATTTACGTCATTCAGGAAGCCATCGAAGAATTCCAGGTATTGGCCGGTGGATACACCGCGGAATTTGGTGGTGCCAATGCCGGTATTATTCGTACGCAAATCCGTACCGGTACCCCGGATTACCACTTTTCCGTGGATTTCCAGACGGATAAGTTCGCCAAAGAAGGCGAAAAATTCCTGGGGACCTACAGCTATCGCCATCACATCCTGGTCGGGACCATTAGCGGTCCGTTGGTCAGCAAAAAGATTCGTTTCTTCCTGGCTGCGGAAAACAACTTCCAGGGTGATGATGAAATTCGTTTCAGCAAGGGGTATGAATTCCCCGGCGTTGTGGATATGAACCCCAATAATCCTAACAATTATGATGACAATGACAACCTGGTTGGTGGTGACACGGTAACTATATGGTATCCGGATGGTTTTACCCCCCATAACACCACCAATCGTTATGCGTTAAACGGGTCGATTTTGTTTGATTATCTGCCGGTACGGTTGCGGATTAGTGGGACCTGGAACAAACGTCGTTCCTATCTGGATGGTGCACCCTGGTTGAATATTTTTAATAACCGTCAGGTTTATGATGATTTGAATACTTATTTACTAACAGCGAAAATTACCCATGTGTTGTCTCCCACCACTTTCTATGATGTGAACCTGAACTTGTTTAACTATTTCCTGGAACGTGGGGATGATTATTTTGGTAACGATTGGCACAAGTGGTACGACAGTGCCGCTGTAGCAAAAGTCACCAATGGTGAAGTTGTTTACCGCGACCGCTGGCGGCCTCAATACAGCTATTTATTGTATGGTATCAATTTCTCCCGAAACGGTACCCCCTCCAATTTCTACCGCAAATTAAAACAAAATTATATTGGTGGGTCATTTAAGTTCACCAGCCAGGTCAACCGGTATCATGAATTGAAGGTCGGTCTGGAAGCCCGTCGATATACCGTTCGGTATTTCGATATTGCTCCCAGTGTGATGTTGTATACCATGCCGTATGATAGTGCCTATGCGGCAAAATATGGTTACCCCATTACTTACGGAAGCATTGAAAATGTACCTGTGAATGTCTGGGTACTCAATGGTGGTGCCGAAGGTTATGGTTATGATATTTACGGTAATGAAATCAACAGCGACAAAACATATGTGGACGATATTTACACCGAAGGGCCACGTAAGCCGCTGTTCGGTGCCTTCTATATTCAGGATAAAATCGAATTTAATGACTTGATTATTAACGCCGGTTTGCGCTGGGATTATTTTGATTCCGATGACCGCGAACTGCGTGATCCTTCCAATCCCAAACTGGGTCCAAATCGCTTCATCTTGAAGAGCGAATGGAAGAAAAAACCGGCATTCTCTCAACTTAGTCCGCGTTTAGGGTTCTCCTTCCCGGTAAGTGAACGGACTGTGTTCTATTTGCAATACGGTAAGTTTGTGCAAATGCCGTCCTTGAACCAGATGTACAACAGTACGCTGGATCTGTCAGTTCAGATTGGTGTTGGTGGTTTCTATTTCATCAACCCGGTTGGTTTCGACCTGGATCCGGTCCGGACAACCAGTTACGAAGTTGGTTTCCGTCAGCAACTCTCCAACTTTGCGGCATTGGACATTACCGGTTTTTATCGGAATGTTAAAGGCCAGGTGCAGGCCCAGATCGTACAGGCTGCTCCGGGTGCGGATATCGGTACGTATGCGAAGTTGGGTAATGGTGACTTTGCTGTTACCAAGGGTCTGGAATTGCGCTTAACACTACGCCGCTATCGCCGGTTGCAGGCTCAAATCAATTACACCCTGACCGATGCCCGTGGTACCGGTTCCAATAACATTTCCTATCGGTCTGCATTGGATCGGGGTACCCCCATTCCCAAGACGGTATTTCCGCTGGATTATAATCAGACCCACCGTGGTTCAATCATGTTAGATTACCGTTTTGGTAAAAATGATGGCCCCAAGTTCCTGGAACGCTTTGGTGCAAACGTGCTGTTTACGTTTTCCAGCGGCCATCCGTACACCCGTGTTTATGCACCTCCGGGTGGTCAGGTGGATCCGTACAGTGCTGGCGTGGATTACATGGTGGATACCCGCTCCCGTCAGGCTCTGGAACCGCTGAATGCATCCAAAACGCCATGGACGTTTAACGTGGACCTGCGGTTGGATAAAACTTTTAGTGTGACCAACAAACTGGATGTGACGGTATATGCCCGTATTAACAATCTGTTCAATACCCGCAATGTGCTGAATGTCTATCAACGGACTGGTAGTGACCGCGACGACGGTTATATTACGGATCCGGTATATTCCGGCCAGAATGTCCAGGCTTACGGACAGGGTTATGTGGATCTGTACAAAGCCATGGTAATCGAAAACGCTGGTGCCTATCGTAGCAACCTTGGACGTGAAATCTGGGGGCAGCCGCGGCAGATCTTCTTCGGAATTAAGCTGAGCTATTAATGGCTGGAAAAATGAAGAAAGACATAAAGAAATAAACGAAGGAGTAATTACAAATGAAGAGAAAAAAAGGTCTTTTAATCCTGACATTATTCATAGTAGTCTTGTTGCTGCTAATGGGTAATGTCTTTGCCAAGGGGCCTGATACCAATGGTCAGGCGGTAGGATTTTATAAAGCATCGGCGTTAAATCCCAGCCGAACTCTTTTAAATATTAATAACTGGTCCTACTGGCAGTACTATGATGGTCGTTCCGGTGTTGACCCCGACGGAAACTCCGGTGGAATTTTCCCTCGGGGTACCGCCGGTGTTGTATATGAAGATGGTATTGTGTTTGGTGCTGTAGTAGACGGGCAGATCCGTGTCGGTGGGCAAACCTACCGCGTGGGTACCCGTCCTGTGTTGGATCATATTTACCGCATCCGCAGTGACTGGCGTACACTTGTCGGGGCCGAAGTTCTACAGGATGCAGCTGAATTTTATCGTACCACTCAGGGAGCTGTAACGGATGCTCAGCTTCAGGAACTGATTGATCAGTATGCTGCGGATTGGGAAAATTGGCCGGTTAATGAAGGTGCTCCGTGGACGGATGTGGATAGCAATGGTGTATATGATCCGGATGTGGATATCGCTGGTATTGCCAGTGCGGATCAAGTTATCTATTATGTGGTTGACGATCAGGATCCCGGTCGGACTACTAACCTTTATGGTTCTGAACCCATAGGTGTCCGGATTGATGTGACTTTGTGGGGTTACAAACAACCCGGTGCCCGTTTGGGTCAGATTATCTTTAAAAAATACAAATTTTACAATATTTCCGGCAAAACTTTAAATGATATGTACTTTGCACAGTGGGTAGACCCCGATATTGGTAATTATACTGATGATGTTGTGGGATGCGATTCCGTTTTAAGTTTGGGATTTGCATATAATGGACCGGAAACTGATAACGATTTTGCTGCCTTTGGTCTTGCTCCTGCAGCAATGGGATATGACTTCTTTCAAGGGCCAATCAAATGGACAAATAATCCCAACGATACAGCTGTATTCGATTTACAAACGATTAAGGGTGCTTATAATATGGGAATGACTTCTTTTGGGTATTTTTCAGCGGGGAATCAAGAATGGAGTGATCCTCGTTTAGGTGATTACGAAAGAGGAACGCTTGCATGGTATAATTTATTGAGGGGATATATTCCAAATCCCAATGTTACTGATCCGACTCCATTTACGCATAGAGATACTGGTGTACCAACTAAGTTTCCTTTAAATGGTGATCCAATTACAGGTGTTGGTGATATCGATGGGCAAGGTGCCAATTTTGCACCCGCTGACCGCCGTATGACCCTGAATACCGGTCCGTTTACTATGGCACCTGATACAGTCCAGGAAGTGGTGGTTGCATTGATCGGTGGTCGTCCGGGTGAATCCCGTGTGGACGCTGTTGCCGATTTGAAGATTACCGACCAGATTGCTCAAAGTCTGTATGATGCACTGTTCACAACCGTACCGAAGGCTCCACCTTCTCCTAAGGTAAGTGTGACCCCGTTTGAACGGAAAATTTTATTAACTTGGGGTGAAGACCCTGCCGCTGTGAAAGCTACTGAAGAAACTGTTTATAAAGATAGTCCAACAACTCAATATGAATTTGAGGGGTATAATGTCTATCAATTACCCAATGCCAGCGCTATTGATAAAGCCAAACGTATTGCCACGTTCGATAAAGTCAATGGCGTAACCATGATTACCGGAAGACGCTTCCTGCCGGAATTTGGCGCGGAAGTGGTTGTTCCGATCCAGTATGGTAATGACTATGGTATTCAGCGATATTTTGTGATAGATAAGGATTATATAACCGGTGGTCCGTTATATCCGGGGAATGAATATTATTTTGCTGTTACTGCTTATAATTATAATCCTAATCCCCAGTTGATCGAAGACAAAGCCTTGGAATCCTCTATTACACCAATTCTGGTAACTACACAGAGCCCCAAGCCGGGTGTTCAGTATACTGCCGATCCGGAGCAGGAATTGAAAGTGACCCATACCTCCGGGGCCTCTGATGGCTTAGTAAAAGCTTTGGTCATTGATCCTAGCGCAGTAACTGGTCATCAGTATGAAGTGTTCTTTGAAGTGGATGAAGACACAAATTCCGCAACTTATGGTGAAACCCTCTGGGGTGTACGGGATGTAACAACTGGTGAAATCAAAGTCTCCAAGCAGAAACAAGCTTCTGACCTTGCAGAGGCAACAGATACACCCATTTTTGATGGTTTGCAAGTTCGCGTTGCTGGACCCCCCCTGGCAATAAGAGAGTGGCACTATGCTAGTGGAGATCCAAGCCCTCTTTATCCTGATTACGATGGAGGCCGATGGTTTACGGGTGTTAATTGGGGTGGAACTGCTGTTTTTGGTGGAGTAGGCATTTGGGAAAACTTCTGGGGTTCCAGTGCCATTGCACCAGAAGATTTAGTTCCTGTTAAAGTGGAATGGGCAGCGATGACAGGGTATGATGACTTAAATAATAATGGCCAATACGATATAGGAGAACCTTATCAATTTGACACTTCCCAGGGACAAAAAGCTTTTATGTACCAAACCTGGGGTGGTGGGAACTACTTAGGATTTTTTGATGTGCCATTTAAAGTTTTTGATGTGTCAGATCCGGATAATCCACGCCAACTGAACGTGGTAGTTAGGGATAGAGATGGGAATCATCAGTGGGACTTACATACAGATGATACACCATATAATTATATATTCATAATGGCAACGGACTATGATCCTAATGGTAAAATTTATGATCCGAATCAGGGTGGTTTGGATATTATGGCTAAGCTAGTTTCCGCTGACGATAGAATACCGGCATATTACGCCATGTGGTTGCAACAAAGAGGAGCTCGGCCACCTCTGGCGGAAGCAGGTGAACTGGATTTAATTCCAAATATCATTAATACCCCTGCTGATGTATTCCAGTTTACAGCGCCGGAAGTTAAAGAAAGTGTAGAATTAGCTCGTGAAGTAGTAGACAAAGTGAGTGTTTATCCGAACCCCTACTATGCGTACAATCCTCAGGAACCGAATCGTTTCACCAAATTCGTCACGTTCTATCACTTACCACAAAAAGCGACCATTCGCATCTTTGCTCTGGATGGTACCCATGTGGTAACCCTGAATAAGGACGATGATTCGCAGTTCCTGCGGTGGAATTTGCAGAATAAGAACGGATTGCCTGTCGCTTCAGGTATTTATATTGCGCACGTGAAGATGACCCTGGATGATGGTAGTACGGTTGAGAAAACATTGAAACTCTTCATCATTCAGGAACAGCAAATCCTGAAGTACTTCTAATGGCGTGTGTTAAGAGTAAAAATGAAACAATATAGAGGGGTAAAGTTATGAAAATGAAAAAACTTCTTTCCATTACATTGGTGATGGCGTTAGTCCTGTTTTCAGGACTAACGTCCACCTATGCCGGTGATCTGGATCGTGCCGGAACAGCCGCCGGTGTGCAAACGCTGGTTCCGGTTGGCGCCCGGTATCTGGCAATGGGTGGTGCGAATATTGCTACGGTAACCGGCGTTGATGGTATTTTCTGGAATCCGTCTGCACTGGCTTCCATTAAGACGGCCGAAGCCGTGTTATCCACGATGACCATCTTCAATGATATTAAAGTGAACTATCTGGCTCTGGGATTTAATGCGGGCCGTCTGGGAACGATTGCCTTTACCTTGAAGGCATTCGATTTCGGTGATATCCCATATACCACAACCCAGGATCCGGATGGTGCCTCCGGTCGCACCTTCTCTCCTACATTTGTGACCGGAAGTATCGTTTATGCCATGCGCATGACCGACCGGATCCATGTTGGTGTAACGGGTAAGCTGATTTACGAAAGCGTGGATCGCGCCAGCGCCAACGCCTTTGCATTCGATGCAGGTATTCAGTACCATGATCTGGGTGGCCTGAAGGGTGTGTCCTTTGGTGTCACGGTTAAGAACATCGGTACCAACCTGAAGTACGGTGGTTCGGCGTTCTACAAACAGGCTTCGGTACCCGGTTCGGATCGCACCGATTTCTTCAAGGTCGATCCTCAGGTGCATGAATTACCGGCATTGATTGAATTGGGTTTAAGCTATCAGCGTGAAATTGCTGAAAACAGCGTGTTGAGCCTTGCTGGTAAATTCCAGAACAATAACTTTGGCGCGGACTTCTATCGGTTTGGTGCGGAATACAATTACAACAACTTTGTGATGTTGCGCGCGGGTTATTTGATGGAACAGGGTGTTCCTTCGGAAGATCAACTCTACCGCTTCACTGCCGGTTTAGGGTTGAACTTCTCCCTGGGACAAACCAAT
>WGBF01000615.1 GCA_015494485.1 bacterium
AAGAAACGTTGGCCTTTTTTACCGCGTTTGCTTTTATGTACATGAAGATGTGGCCGGAACTGGAACAAACCTACCGGCGGTTGCAGGAAAATTATCCCCAGGGACGCTACAGCAATTATTACCCGGTTTTTGAGGAAGCCCTTCGGCAACACAAAATACCGGAAATAAAGGAAACCTCCCGAACCAAGCCGAAAAATGAGTGATATGGGAGCGTACGGGGTAATAATTGTCACCGATCAAAAAGCACCCATAACTGCACTAATTTACCGCCAAGCGTTTCTTAACCCAATCACCTTATTGCTACCAATCTCTTCCTGTCAAAAAATTTCTTAATCGCAACCGCCGGGTATTAACAGGAGAAAAATGAACCATGAACGGAGGGGCATTATGAGGCACACCAGCACTACTTCCCTTCGGGTAGTCATCGTCGGCGGAGGCTTTGGGGGGCTCTACGCAGCCCGTGCCCTGGGCAACCAGCCGGTTTCCGTTACACTAATTGACCGGCGGAACTTTCACCTGTTCCAGCCATTGCTGTACCAGGTGGCAACGGGCGGGCTTTCCCCGGGTGACATTGCCTCCCCCTTGCGGGCCGTGCTTAAAAAATACGCCAACATCACCGTGCTGATGGGCACGGTTACGGATATTGACGCCGAAAAAAAACGCCTGGTGGTTCACCCCCCAAACGCCGCACCAGCGGAGTTCATTTCTTACGACCACCTGATTATCGCCACCGGGGTGCAACATCATTATTTTGGCAATGACCACTGGCGCACCGTTGCGCCGGGGTTAAAAACCATTGAGGATGCCCTGGCAATCCGGCGCCGCATTTTTCTGGCATTTGAAAAAGCGGAATGGACCTCTGACCCCGCGCGGCGGCTCCCGTTAACCACGTTCGTCATCGTCGGTGGCGGGCCCACGGGGGTGGAACTGGCGGGTGCTCTGGGGGAACTCACCCGCTTTACCCTGCGCAGGGATTTCCGCAATATTCAGCCTCCGGAAGCCCGAATTGTTCTGGTGGAAGCCGGGGAACGCATTTTGCCCACCTATCCCGCTGCACTTTCTCAAAAAGCCCGTAAAGCACTGGAGCGCCTGGGCGTCGAGGTGCTCACCGGAAATATGGTTACTCACATTGATGACACCGGAGTCCAATTACGCGCCGCCAGCGGGGAAACCGAAATCCCCAGCCGTACGGTGTTGTGGGCCGCCGGAGTAACGGCATCGTCCGCAGCCCATTGGCTGGCACAGAAAACCGGCACGCCCCAGGACCGCGCCGGTCGCTTAATGGTCCAGCCGGATTTGTCCCTGCCCCACCATCCGGAAATCTCAGTCATCGGAGACCTGGCCCATTTCCGGCACCAGGGGAACGCACCGTTGCCCGGCACAGCACCGGTTGCAATGCAGCAAGGAAAATACGTGGCACGAAAAATCCTGAATTCCCTTCGGGACAAACCCACACCCCCATTTCGCTACCGCCATAAAGGAAATCTGGCCGTGATTGGGCGAAATCAGGCCGTGGCGGACTTCGGGACGCTCCAGTTCAGCGGATTTCCGGCCTGGTTGATGTGGGTTTTTGTGCACATTGCTTATCTGGTGGAGTACGACAATAAAGCGCTGGTGCTGTTCCAGTGGGCGGTGGACTATCTGACCCGCAAAAAGGGAGCCCGACTGATAACGGAAGTGGGCAAACCGGAAGAGGGTAAAAATTAACTTTCCGTTTGCCCCCGGGGATTCTGCAATTATCTTTAAAAATTCCAGAGAGGAACGAGAAGCCACAGGGCAGCGAGGAACCCATGCAACGCATCGAAAGCAAGATTAATCCCAACAGCAGCGAATTTAAAAAGAACAAAGAACACATGACCCGCCTGGTGGCGGAACTCAAAGAGCGGATTGAAAAAGTCAAGCAAGGGGGTCCACCCCACCTGCACGAAGCGCACAAAAAACGGGGCAAGTTGTTTGTTCGGGAACGGCTGAAATTACTGCTGGACCCGGATACGCCATTTCTGGAACTTTCCCCCCTGGCGGCCTGGGATATGTACAATAACGAAGCACCGGGAGCCGGCATGGTGACCGGCATTGGGGTGGTACGGGGCCGTGAAGTGTTGATTGTGGCACACGACGCCACGGTTAAAGGGGGCACCTACTTCCCGATGACCATTAAAAAGCACCTGCGGGCGCAGGAAATTGCCTGGCAGAACCGACTGCCTTCCATTTACCTGGTGGACTCCGGTGGCATCTTCCTGCCCTATCAATCCGAAACCTTTCCGGACCGCGACCACTTTGGCCGCATTTTCTTTAACCAGGCCCGCATGTCCGCAGAGGGCATTCCGCAAATTGCAGTGGTGCTGGGATCCAGTACCGCCGGAGGGGCGTATCAACCCGCCATGAGCGATGAAGTGGTTATCGTCCGCAAGCGGGGCACCATTTACATTGGCGGTCCGCCGCTGGTAAAAGCCGCTACCGGAGAAGTGGTTACTGACGAAGAACTGGGGGGTGCGGACGTGCACGCCCGGATTTCCGGAGTAGCGGACCATTACGCCCGGGATGAACCCCACGCTTTTCAAATTACCCGCAACATTGTGGAAAATCTGGGGCTGGTCAGGAAAACGGAACTGGACGTTAGCGAACCGGAAGACCCGTATTACGACCCGGAAGAACTGTACGGGATTATCCCTACAGACATCCGCAAACCGTTTGACATTCGGGAAGTGATTGCCCGCATTGTGGACGGCAGCCGATTCCAGGAGTTTAAACCGCTGTACGGCCAAACGCTGGTAACCGGCTTTGCCCGCATTATGGGCTATCCGGTGGGGATTCTGGCCAACAATGGCGTTCTGTTCAGCGAAAGTTCCTTAAAAGGAGCCCATTTTATTGAATTGTGTACTCAGCGGAAAATCCCGCTGGTGTTTTTGCAAAACATCACCGGTTTTATTGTGGGCAAAGAATATGAGCACCGGGGTATTG
>WGBF01000616.1 GCA_015494485.1 bacterium
CGGGGTGGTGTTGTGGTCTGCGGGGGGCTTGGCGGGGTGATGGAAGCCGTGTGTAAAGGAGCTGTGGAAGCTGGTGGGGTAACTATTGGCATTTTGCCCGGCGATTCCCCCGATACCGCCAATCCGTACGTCACAGTTCCCATTGCAACGGGGATGGGAATCGCGCGCAACAGTATTATTGTGCGAACGGCCGATGTGTGCCTGGCCATTGATGGCAAATACGGCACCCTTTCGGAAATTGCCTATGCCCTTCAATTGGAGAAAAAAGTGGTGACACTGCAATCCTGGGATGCTATTCCCGGGGTAATTCCGGCAACTTCCGTGGAAGAGGCCATGCAATTACTGTTTGAAACAGGGGAGGAACGGTAATGGAACATGCTGCGTTGTATGCCCGTGTGTATGGAATGGTCCAGGGGGTGGGTTTCCGGTATTTTACCCAGCGGAAAGCCCTGGCGCTGGGTCTGGCCGGGTATGTTCGGAACCTTCCCGATGGTTCTGTTGAGGTGTACGCGGAAGGGCGTAAAGACCTGCTGGAAAACCTCCTGGGTGAACTGCAGCAGGGGCCCGATTTCTCGCGAGTGGATCGGGTGGAATTTGAGTGGCGGGAACCTACCGGTAAGTACGAAACGTTTGTAATTGCGTATTAAAATTAAAGAGGGAATGGTATGGATTTAAAACAGTTAATCCGCAACGTGCCTGATTTTCCGGTAGAAGGGATACAATTTAAGGATGTAACAACCCTGTTAAAGGATGGTGACGCGTTTGCCCACGCAGTGGATTTAATGTACGACCCCTTTCGTGATGAGGAGATCACCAAAATTGCCGGCATTGAGGCGCGGGGATTTATTTTTGCCGCTGCCATGGCCTACAAGCTGAATTTGGGCTTTATTCCCATTCGCAAACCGGGGAAGTTGCCAGCGGAAACCGTTGCAGAAGAATACGTGCTGGAGTATGGAAAAAATGTTATTGAAATGCATGTGGACGCGGTTACCGAAGACGACCGGGTGCTGGTTGTGGACGACTTACTGGCAACCGGGGGAACGGCAGCAGCAGCCTGCCGGTTGATTGAGAAATTAAACGGTACCATTGTGGGGGTTTCCTTTTTAATTGAATTAACGGAATTAAAAGGGCGGGAACAACTGGCACAATATCCGGTCCATTCGTTGATTCAATATCCCATCTAAAGGAAGGTTTCGTTTAGAAAATCAACTGAATGGCCTGGCGAATGGCGCGAAAGGGACATGATTTTTAATTCAACTATTCCTTTCCCCTGAAAATCGCGAAAATGGGTGTAAAACCAGTTATCGGCAGGGAAGCAGTGGTGGGTTTAACCAATGGATTTCTGTCCGGCATTCGGTTTAGCGGATTACACAGGATACAGAAATTTTCGGCGATACAGCACTTTCGAATATCCGCTACAGTTACGTTTTTAACAGAAAAGCAGTCGGCGGTGAAAATCAGTAGGTAATAGCAGAAACGATAACCTGAATTATCTCAATTATTTCAGCGAACGGGTTAACTGGTTAATCGATTTTAAGATGGACAGAATAATGCGCTGATATTCCGGATCCAGTTGACGCACTTCCTTCATGAATTCTTCCGTAAAAATGAGTGGTGTTTCCGCGTCATCAGGGTCATCTGTTGCGGATTCTCCGCCTTCCGAGGGTACCGGGTAATTATAATTCACTACCCCTGTAATCAACCAGTGTAGATCTGCGTTCAGGTATTCCGCAATCTTCTTAATTTTGTAAACACCCGGTTCAAATTTATCATGAAGAATATTTGAAATGGTTGTTTCCGGTAATCCAATTCCCTTTGCCAGTGTTCGTGCCTTGATATTTTTTTTCTTCAGCAAATAATTTAATCGTTGCCCCAGTGTATCCATAATGCCTTCCGAATTTTTAAATTCAAAAATGTATTTTCAAAATACTTAATAAAATCTCATATAATTGCAAGCTAATTTTAATGAATTTCCTCTATTAAAACAAAATGTTTTATAAATTTTGTTTAGCAATACCAAGGTATTTACGGTATTCCTTCCTTTTATGTTGTTGGTAAAATAAAAGCGGTATAAAAATTTTGTATTGTATAAATATGCATTTCATTCTTCTTCTCATGGGCGTGTTATACGGTATTCCTTTTACGTTTTTCTTGATTCTTTTTATGGATGATTGGGTTTTAAATCTTTATTTGCCCTCTGATATGAAAAAATCTTTAACATTTTGCGGATTTTACCGAATTTTACAAATTAAGCGGTTGATTTTTTAAATGACCGTTTTTTAATTTCGCCTCTATAAGTAGTAAGCATAAGGAACTAAAACGGAGTAAACAACAAAAAGTTTTGGTATTTATTAAATATTTTGGTTTTCCCCCCTAATGCTTCCTGGTTTTTATCTGTCTCTCTGATATGGGTTTTGGGTAAGGTTTAAAAAATCAAGGGTTTAATCGATGCATAAATTTAAGTCGCATATTCGGGTGGGTCAATTGTGGCGTCACCCGGTGTTGCGTTCTTCTCTCCTGCTGAGTTTTTCGTTATTGATTGGAATGTCAGCGATGACCCGATTTGCGGCCATTATGTCTGATCGGCAAAGTGAAATAAATGACCAGATTAAATCCATCATAGATCTGAAACACATGCTTGTCTTTCGGGAGAGTGCTCCCAATATGGGCGAACACCTGGATAACTTTGATGCCTCTTTGCAGGAAAATTATGGTTATCCAGAGCACCGGCTGAAGAAAATTGTGTGGAATTTAAATTGTATTTTCAGGGATTTTATTCCGCAGGATAGTTGCCGGTTTAAAAAAATAAGGGAGTATTTTGCACAGAAGAAAAGCTTTCGCATACTCAAGCAAGACTGGCAGCAATTATCCCAAATTCCCTTTCAGAACAAAGATACTTATCAAGCATTTTTCTCTTATCCGCAAACCCGCACCTTTTTAGTGCGGTTTGACCAATTTTTAACTGCAGAACTGTTTTCCTTTTTTGCGGAGGCAAGCCAAAATCGTGAGCGCTTTCGCGTTATTACCTTTTGGGTGTGGGTTCTTGGTATCGGTCTATTGGGCGCATTAATCGTAACCCATGTAGCGCCTATTTTAAAATATACCAGTGACATTGAACATACCCAAAATCATCTGCGACAACTGTTTGAGCAGGCACCATCCGGAATTTTACGGGTAAATTGGGAGGGCCAAATACAAGACGCCAATCCGGCATCCGTTAAATTGCTGGAACTTGACCATCCTCAACAAATCGTTCATCAGCATTTTCAAACATTTTTAACCCCGGAGGCGAAACAGGTTTTCACGCAATGGTTAAAGGAGTGCCGTGGTGAAAATACGGAAGAGCAGGGAATCCTGGAAATTCGCCTTGGAAAGGAACAGGTAAAATTTATGGAAACGTATGTTAAACCTATTGGAAACCCGAAAGAGAAATCACCGGAAATTTTAGTCACGTTTGCGGATGTAACGGAAAAAATGTTAATGGAAAAGCGGCTTAAAACGCATCTGGAACTTCTGGAGAAAAAATTTATTTCTCAGGCAAAACATGTTAAGACAGTAGAAGCTCGTTATAAAACATTGTTTGAAAACACGCATGCGGGACTGTTTCTGTATGATGACCAGGGCAAAATCATCGAGGCAAATTCGGTCGCCAGAAAGTTGTTCCGCAAAATTGAATGGGATTTAGAAGCGGAGCAATTTCATCCTATCCGGGGGAGTGATCTGGTGTTAACAAATATCCTTCACAAAATGAAAGAGAAAGAAAAACTGTGTGGGGAAGAAATAAAAGTGTATTGCTCCGGAGGGGAAGAACGGTACCTCTCATTGTTCGTAGAACCGTTTCCCTTAAAGGAAGGCAAGGTCAAAGGCTATTTGTGTACCTTTTTTGATATTACGCCGCATATTCAATTGGAGAAAAAACTGAGCCGATTGACCAATTATTTTCAAACCATATTTAACAATACCACGGATGGAATCATTGTGTATGATACCAATAATGTCATTGTGGATATGAATGATCGCTTGTGCGAACTAAGTGGTTTTACGCGAGAGGAATTATTGGGGCGGGGGTGTTTTCATTTATTTTGTCGGAAAGATGACCCCCGGGAGGATCATCATTGTATTCTGGATCAAATTGCCCACGGTAGTCCCATTCAAACCCGGACGATAGAATTGCTCCGCAAAAATGGAGAAACGTGGTTTGCCGAAGTGGATGGCTCCTTATTGTATGACGAAAATGGCCAGTTCATCGGAACCATCCAGATTTTGCGGGATGTTACGGAAAAAGTTATTGCGGAACAGCAGCGTAAAAAACTGGAAGAGCAGTTGCAGCAATCTCAGAAAATGGAAGTGATTGGCCAGCTGGCAGGGGGTGTTGCTCACGATTTTAATAATATTTTGACGGTTATTAAAGGATTTGCCGATTTTGCTTTAATGATGCTGGAACCCCATCACCCGGCTTACACCTATATCCAGAAAATTGTTACCGGCGTTGATAACGCCGCCAATTTAACCTCGCAATTGCTTTCGTTTAGTCGCCGTAAGGTTTTAAAGCTGGAAGCCCTGGACTTGAATGAAATTGTGAATCAGTCCATGGAGTTTATTCAACGCACACTTGGGGAAAAGGTAAAGATCAAAATAGAAACGGCACAGGAACCGCCCATTGTCAATGTGGATAAAACGGCCATGCAGCAAATTATTACCAATCTGTGTATTAACGCGCGGGATGCGATGCCGAAAGGAGGGGAATTAAAAATCGTTACCGCCGTTCGTTATATTGAGGAGGATTATCCGCTTTTGCCGCCGGAGTTAAATCCGGGCAAATATGTAATGCTGAGCATCTCCGATACCGGTATCGGAATTCCCGAAGAAATTCAGGATCGCATTTTCGAGCCGTTTTTTACCACCAAAAAACCGGGGTACGGAACGGGACTGGGGCTGTCCATGGTGTATGGTCTGGTTAAACAACAAAATGGGTTTATTACGGTTTACAGCGAAGAAGGTAAAGGCACAGAATTTAAATTATTCTTTCCGTTAACAGCGAAGAAGGAAGATCCAAGGCCTGCCCGGAAAAAACGCCTACAGTTTCAGGGAACCGGGAAAATCCTGGTGGCTGAAGATGAACCGTTGGTTCTGGAAGTGTTGGAATCTACCCTGACCCGGTATGGCTATACCGTTTTGTTAGCAAAAAATGGACGGGAAGCCTGGGAAATTTTTCAAAAACATCACCAATCAATTGATCTGGTAATTTTTGATGCCATTATGCCCGAAATGTCGGGCGATGTATTATTAAAAAAGATTCAGCAATTGCAACCGGACATCCCCCTTATTTGTATTTCTGGATATAGTGAGGAAGGGATTCACCAGAATTTCATTTTAAAAGAAGGACTGGAGTACATCGAAAAACCCTTTGCCCCGGAAGAATTGATGATAAAGGTGAAAGAAATTTTAAATCAATAAAGCGTTTACTTCTCTGCATGTTCTACTGAATTGGGCTTACGTTTTACCTTTCCTCTATTATTCTCCACATTTGTCGTGAATTAAAAATCTGCCATTTTTTATTGGATTAAACCGAAATTAAGGCGCAGGCGGTGTTAGCATCCGGGTGAAATATGTCCTTCCTCGGTTCATTTTGACCAACCCTGTATATTTTGCGCTTTTTTCGGGGATAAATTGTGGATAAAAATCTCCTCAATTCCCCGGAATTTTCATTTATCCCAAAATCTGAAACAGACATTTAGTGTCAAAAAGGAAGCATTGGAATGAACGGACTGGGCCAATTCGTTGAATGGTCATAACAGTAGTGATTTTTAAATCAGTTACTGTGACAGTGAGTTCAATCACAATATTTATTTGAATTGCTATATATTGATAGTGGTTTTGTGATATATTGGGGAGAGATGCGTCATTTTCACTATCAAAACAGGCTTTGCCTTTCATCTCCCTATAATTCATGTTTTGAATGATTTTTCAATATCTGCCATAAAATTAAGGTGGATTGCGTTAAAATTTATATTGGTATTTTTCCGAATGTGCCACATTTCTAATCGTTTATAAACACTACTTTAGTAAAAGTAAAATAATTCGGTTGACAAGTATTGTAGGGGGCGTATGATAGACTGGAAAGATTTTTTCTTTGACCTGGACGAAGAACCCCAAACGCTGGTGGATATTCTCCGCTGGCGAGGGACCCATCAGGCTGAAAAACGAGCTTACACCTACCTGGAAGACGGGGATAAAAAAGAAATCCACATTACATACGGGGAATTAGACCAAAAAGCCCGCGCCATAGCTGCAACACTGCAAAAGCAGAACATGCAGGGGGAGCGTGTTCTGCTTTTGTATCCACCGGGATTGGAGTATGTTGCCGGATTTATGGGGTGTTTGTATGCCGGTGCCATTGCGGTACCTGCGTATCCACCGGACCCCTCCCGCTTAAGCCGAACCCTGCCACGTCTGGAAGCCATTGTCCAGGATGCTCAGGCAAAAATGGCGTTGACCACCAGCCAGATTATGAGTTTTATGAAATTAATTAAAATGCAGTCCCGGGTGGCGGGTTCGGTGGAAAAATTTCCGTTGTTGAAAAAGGCCGCGGGATTTATCGGGAAAAAAGCGCAGGAATTGGTCCGAACCCAGGGACTGGAAAAAATTCGGTGGATTGCAACGGATAAATTACCTCTGGAGTCAGCGGCACAGTGGCAGTCACCCGATATTGGCCCGGTAACCCTGGCGTTTCTGCAATACACTTCCGGTTCTACCGGTAACCCGAAGGGCGTGATGTTAAGTCATCGCAACTTAATGCATAATTCGCGCTTAATTCATTACGGGTTTGGGTTCACCCGGGAATCCAAAGGTGTAATTTGGTTGCCCATGTACCACGATATGGGCTTGATTGGCGGGGTGCTGCAGCCCCTCTGTGCCGGCATGCACTGTACCCTGATGTCACCGCTGGCGTTTTTGCAGTGGCCGGTGCGCTGGTTAAAGGTCATTTCCCGGGTGAAAGATGGACCGGTCATTAGTGGGGGACCCAATTTCGCTTACGAACTGTGCGTGCGGCGGATTTCCGAGCGCCACATGAAAGACCTGGATTTGAGCAACTGGAAGGTAGCCTTTAGTGGCGCCGAACCGGTGCGGGCGGAAACGATTGAAAAATTCAGCCAGACATTTGCCAGGGTTGGGTTCAAAAAAGAAGCGTTTTATCCCTGTTACGGATTGGCCGAAGCGACCCTGTTTGTAACGGGTGGCCTGCAGCATGAGCCGCCCATTTATCTGGATGTAAAGAAAAGCGCCCTGAACAACAATCAGATTGAGGTAGTTGATGATGCCTCCGAGAAAGACCGGCAAACCCTGGTGGGGTGTGGCCGCGAATTACTGGACCAGCAGGTAGAAATTGTGGACCCCGAAAGCGGTAAAAAATTACCCGAAGACAGCATCGGGGAAATCTGGGTTAAGAGCCCCAGTGTGGCCAATGGCTACTGGCAAAACCCGCAAGCCACACAAGAAACTTTCCAGGCCCGCACGGATGATGGGGATGGCCCCTTTCTACGGACTGGCGACCTGGGTTTTAAACATCACGGGGAATTGTTTGTTACCGGGCGATTGAAGGATTTGATTATCATCCGCGGGCAAAATCATTACCCGCAGGATATTGAATATACCGTGGAGCAAAGCCACCCTGCCATTCGTGCCGGATGTGTGGCGGCGTTTTCCATTGACGTGGCCGGAGAAGAACGGTTGGTGGTGGTGGCCGAGGTCCGTCAGCGGCGGGACATGAATCTGGATGAGGCCGTGGTTGCGGTACGGAGCGCCATTACGGAAAGCCACAACCTTCAGGTGTACGCGGTGGTTTTCATTAAGCCACGTACCATCCCCAAAACCTCCAGCGGCAAGATTCGACGTCGGGCCACCCGGGAGCTTTATTTAAACGGGGAGCTGGAAATTGTAAAAGAATGGCGCGCCGGTCGCGATGCCGAACCGCTTCCTGAGTCGGCTTCAGAAGAGCGGGCTGAAAAAGCGCCCAGCGTTGCCCCGGCCAAGGTCCGGCATTTACAAAGCGGGAAAGAGCATCGGGCGGAGGATATTGAGCAGTGGCTGGTGCGTCGGCTATCCGAAACACTAGGGATTTCGCCCTCAGAAATTGATTTGCAGAAATCGTTTGCCAATTACGGGCTGGATTCTGCCCAGGCGGTGAGCATCTCCGGGGAACTGGAAGAATGGCTGGGCGTGTCGCTGCCGCCCACCTTATTGTATGATTATCCCAACATTGAAACACTGGCCCGGTATTTAGCCGGTCTGGAAGTCCATCATGGTAAAGAACCGGTAGCAGAAGCGGAACAACCAGCACCGGCGGATTTGGATGAACCCATTGCCATTGTCGGGATGGGCGCCCGCATGCCGGGGGCACCGGATCTGGAAGTATTCTGGGAACTGCTTCATAACGGGATTGATGCCATTACGGAAGTTCCCCCGGATCGCTGGGACGTGGACCGGTTCTACGATCCCAATCCCGGCACGCCCGGAAAAATGGTAACCCGCTGGGGTGGTTTTGTAAAGGATGTAGATAAATTCGACGCCCATTTCTTTGGAGTATCCCCGCGGGAAGCTGTGCGCATGGACCCGCAGCAACGCCTGTTGCTGGAAGTCACCTGGGAAGCCCTGGAACATGCCGGAATTGTTCCCCAGGACCTTTCGGGAAGCAAAACGGGGGTGTTTATCGGGATTGGTAATCATGATTATTCCCTGCTGCAGCACGGGGATGTGGAGGAAATGGACCCCTATGTGGGCACGGGAAATGCCCTTAGCATTGCCGCAAACCGTATTTCCTACCTGATGGATTTGCGGGGGCCCAGTGTGGCAATGGCCACAGCTGGTTCGTCCTCTCTGGTAGCGGTGCACTTGGCTTGCGAAAGCCTGCGCCGGGGCGAAAGCGATATGGCAATTGCCGGCGGAGTAAATGTAATCCTGACGCCGGAGTTAACCGTCACCTTTTCGCAAGCCCGGATGATGTCCCCCACAGGCCGTTGTAAAACC
>WGBF01000617.1 GCA_015494485.1 bacterium
CCCCGGAACAGACCAACAGACCATCGGTGCCGCCAGCATGGCCGCATTAACGGAGCTGGTCGAATGGAGCGACGTCCTGGTTATTGGCCCCGGGTTGGGTCGCACTCCGGACGTGCAACAAACCATTTTGTTCCTGCTGGAAAACACAACCATTCCGGTGGTCATTGATGCCGACGCATTGTTTGCCCTTTCTGAAAATTTGGATTTCTTTAAACAGCATGCCAAACCCACCTGGCTCCTTACACCCCACGACGGCGAGTTTCGGCGGTTTTTACCCGGCGTTTCGCGGGAAGACATTTTAAACAATCGCATTCAACTGGTGCAGGAATTCGTCCAAACCTACCCCGTTCACCTGGTGCTCAAAAGTGCAACAACCGTTTCCGCTACGCCGGAGGGAGATGTGTTCATCAATTCCAGCGGGAATGCCGCTCTGGCTTCCGGCGGTACCGGCGACGTGCTCTCCGGTTTCCTGGGGGGCTACTGGGCGCAAATCATTCACAACGCCTTTCTTGAACCCGAAGATGTCCTCATCAGCGTACCGTTTATTCACGGATTTGTAGCTGATTTTCTGGCGGAACGAAAACCCATGCATACCATTACGGCCACGGACTTGTTACATCATCTGGGGAACGCCCTGCAAACACTGGAGGAAGGCATTTACAATGGAACAATCCGCTCCCCATACCGGAAGATGTTTCCCCCGGGTTACCGGACTTAATTGGGACAATAAATAAAAACATCTCCGGTTGATATACCTGATTTTGCCATATAAATTGCGTGCTTTACAATACGGATTGAGATTAAAAATACGAGGGCCTTTTCAATGAAAAAGTTTGAATCACCGGACTACTTTCAGGTGGATGATTTACTCAGTGAAGAAGAAAAAATGATTCGCCAGTCCATTCGGGATTGGGTAGATGAAGAAGTTATGCCCATTATTGAAGAATATTACCAGAAAGGTGAATTCCCCATGCATCTGGTACCCCAGATGGGCGAAATGGGGCTGTTTGGTGCCAACCTTCCGGAAGAATACGGGTGTGCCGGTGTAAACAATGTGGCATACGGTTTAATGATGCAGGAACTGGAGCGGGGCGACAGTGGTATCCGCAGTTTTGCTTCGGTACAGGGGGCTCTGGTGATGTACCCCATTTTTGAATACGGCTCCGAAGAACAAAAGAAATACTGGTTACCCAAACTGGCATCCGGGGAAAAAATTGGCTGTTTTGGTCTTACCGAACCGGACTACGGGTCGAATCCCGGAGGCATGGTGACCAAAGCGGTGAAAGATGGCAATTCCTACATTTTAAACGGCGCCAAAATGTGGATTACCAACGGAACTATTGCCGATGTGGCTGTGGTGTGGGCCAAGCTGGACGGTGAAGTGCGGGGCTTTCTGGTGGAAAAAGGCACCCCGGGATACGAAGCGCCCGAAATTAAAGGCAAACACTCCCTGCGCGCTTCGGTAACTTCCGAGCTGGTGTTCCAGGATTGCCGCATTCCGGCAGAAAACATTCTTCCCAAGGCCAAGGGGTTAAAAGCCCCCTTAAGTTGTTTAACCCAGGCCCGCTACGGAATTGCCTGGGGCGCCATTGGTTCTGCCATGGCAACATATGATGAAGCCCTGGATTACGCCAAAACCCGCATCCAGTTTGATAAGCCCATTGCATCTTTCCAGCTGGTTCAAAACAAGTTGGTGTATATGATCACAGAAATTACCAAGATGCAAACATTAACTTTACAACTGGGGCGTCTAAAAGATCAGGGCAAATTGCGCTTTACCCAGGTATCCATGGCCAAACGCAACAACGTGTACCACGCCCTGCAAATTGCCCGCATGGCACGGGACATCCTGGGTGCAAATGGCATTACCTCGGAATACCAGAGCATGCGGCACATGAACAATCTGGAATCCGTGTACACATACGAGGGCACGCACGACATTCACACGTTGATTGTGGGAGAAGACATTACCGGGATTCCGGCGTATTATTAATGCCGTTAAAAAACAAATTTGAAAAATGTGAGTTATAATATAATACTGAGCTGCTGGGGCCCTTTACCTTAGTATAACGGAAAGCGAAGTACGAACGGTTATTCATGGACATTCATGTTTTAGTCATTGAAGACGACATCGCGTATGGGGAGATGATTCGCGAGGCCTTGCGCCATTACGGCTATCAGGTCACCCTGGCGTTATCGGCGACCTCGGGATTGGATATTGTTCGCCAGCAGCCCATCGACATTGTGATTTCAGACCTCAACATGCCGGGAATGAACGGTATTGAGCTGGCGCAGCGGCTGGTGCAAATGTATCTGGATATCCCCATTGTTTTGATCACCGGCCTCCACGATCTCTCATTGGTGAAAAAAGCCCTGAACATGGGCGTTTCCGATTACCTCATTAAACCGATTAAAATTGACGAGATCCCGGTCGTTATTGAGCGCAATCTGGAACGCAAACGGTTGGAGTCCCACCGAATCCAGGAAAACAAAGCCCATATTTTATTTAAGACTATCAAAGCCCTGCTCCGGGCACTGGACGCCAAAGACCCCTACACCTCCGGACATTCCCAGCGGGTGGTGAAACTGGCCAATAAAATGGCGGATGCGCTCAATTTAACCGATGACGAGCGGTTCACGCTGACCTTAGCAGCTTACCTGCATGACATCGGCAAAATCGGAATACCGGACAACATTCTGCAAAAAAGTGCCAGTTTAGCAGATTATGAACTTCGACGCGCCAAAGACCACCCTATTATTGGCAGTCAGATTATTGGGGAAATCGAAGAACTGGCGGATGTGGCCTCCATTGTGCGCCACCACCATGAGCGATATGACGGCACCGGTTATCCGGACGGGTTAAAAGGGGAAGCCATTCCCTTTTTCGCGCGCATTATTGCCATTATCGATGCCTACGAAGCGCTGGTATCGGATCGGGTATATCGCAAGGGCATTTCCCGGGAAGAAGCCCTGCGGGAGATTGAACGCAACGCAGGCACTCAATTTGATCCCTACTTAACGAAAATATTTTTAAACATAATGCGGGAAGAACAGACATCGGTCTCTACACCACCGGAGGATTTAAACTCAGATAAAACTCCGGCAATAGAAACTGTACCAATACATTCCCCGCTCCCTGAAGAAAAAGCCAAAAATCAATCCCACTAATGCATTAGCAATAGGAATGCCCGCCAATTGTCACGCGGGCATTCCGCTGTTTCCTCATGTCTACGGTTCATTTCCCTTCCAGTGCTACCCGCAAATCATGGAGCAATTGTGCCGGAGAGTTTACCGGGTATTTGTCTGCGGGGATGCGTTCCAGCAATTCACCGGCCGGCACACCTTTAATTTCCAGCCCGCTTAACTTTTCCAATAACACTTCTTTTTCCACCGGGAATTGCACCCCCTTTATTCGCACCAACACCTCTATGGGCCAGGTGTACCCCACCGCTTCCAGAGCCTTCTCCATAAAGAAATTCATAAACTGAATGTTATCCCGTCCCTGTTTGATTTCTTCATAGGCAATTTTGGCCAGTGCACCCGCCGTATGCGTTTTCACCTTCTCGTCAAGTTGCCCTTCCATTTTGGCCCGAAACAGCTCCGGATCGGCACGTAAAATCTGGGTAACGGTATTGCGGGTTAGCCCCAGAAATTCCGCAATCTGGGTATCGGATTTCATGTAATCATTGTACAGAACAATGGCGTAGCAGGCTTCCATCAACGACGGCAACCAGGTCAAATTCCGATATTCAATGAGTTTGCGGGGACCACCCAGCAATTCCAGTGCCTTAAAAAACATTCGCAGCGCGGTTAAATCCAGTTTTTCATCAACCTCGGCTACCGGCTTTACTTCCATGACCATGGCTCATTCACCTCCTTTCTGTCATTTTTACAGAATGACACATATTTTTGGTGGGGATATTAAAAATTACAATTTCTGTGCCATTTTTGATGGCAGAATTTCTTGTTTAATTCATTATTTCTGTTATCTTTGAACAAGCAACGCGTTAAACGGAGTATTACATGTTTCAAAGTTTACTGCACATGGTGGAACACACGGTGAATGCCCATCCCTACCGGGATGCCCTGAAGGTCCGGCGGGCCGGATTGTACCTGGGGATTACTTATCGGCAATTGTGGGAAACGATTCGGCGCCTAACCCACGGCATGGCAGCGATTGGTTTGCAACCGGGAGACCGCATTGCCATTTTTTCCGGTAATCGCCCGGAATGGCCTATTACCGATTTTGCCATCATGGCGCTTCGGGCCATTTCCGTACCGCTCCACACCAATGCAACTGACCAGCAATTGAAGTACATTTTAAATGATGCCCGGGTGCGGGCGGTATTTGTCGAAAACCGTCGTCAGGCAAAACGGTTTCTGGAATTTCAGAATGCGGTTCCCTCCCTGGAATTTGTTATCCCCTTCGATTTACCCAAACCCACTTCGTCCATTCCCCACGCCTACCGCGATTTGAATTCCCTGGGCGAAAAGCACCGCAAAAAAAATCCGGATTTCTTCCGAAAGAATCTGGCGGCTATCCAGCCACGGGATATGTGCTCCATTGTGTATACTTCCGGTACTTCCGGGGAACCCAAGGGGGTGATGCTGCATCACCTGGGGTTTTTAACGGACATCATCAATTCAGAAGCGATCCTCAAACTGGAAACCGAACGAACTTTTTTGAGCGTGCTGCCCCTTTCCCATTTGTACGAGCGCCTGGCCGGGCATTGGGTACCGTTCTACCGGGGCGCTACCGTTGCGTATGCGGAAAGCCTTCAAACACTGCTTAAAAACATGCAGGAAGTACAGCCCAATTTTATCCTGGGCGTTCCCCGCCTGTTTGAAAAAATCATGGGGCACATCCAGCGCCAGGCGCGAAACCAAAATCCCCTGA
>WGBF01000618.1 GCA_015494485.1 bacterium
AGCCCGGGTGATTACCTCTGAGGAGGATTTTTCCCAGGTTCGGCAGGGTGACATTCTGGTTACCGTATCCACCAATCCGGGGTGGACACCCTTATTCGTGCTGGTGAAGGGCGTTGTAACGGAAATCGGTGGTGCCCTGTCTCACGGAGCCATTATTGCCCGGGAATATGGCATTCCCATGGTCGCCGGTGTTCCCGAGGCTACCAAAAAAATTCGCAATGGGGATTGGATACGTGTGGACGGCACCCATGGGAAGGTAGAAATTTTACAGGAGGAAACCGAGAAGTCGGATGGATAGGGTTCTTTTTATTCCCAGTGACCACGGCGGCGGCATGGGACATGTAGCCCGCTGCCTTTTTTTTGCCCGGCGGCTGAGTGAACACCAGATCCCTACTGCTATTGTCTTGGAGCAGCATTATCAGCAGCTCCAGACAGGGCCCATTCAGAAATTTTTTCTGAACACCCAGCGGGAGAGATGGTTAACCTACCACATTACACCGCCTTTTCGTGATGGGTTGCGTCTTGCCCGTTTGATGACCCGGCGACCTGTGTTTGTGGAGTTTTCCAGTCTGGCCTTTCAAGTACCCCGGGATGGTTATCTGAACACCACCATCACTGAGCATCGGTTTTGGCAACTCGTTGCTATTGCAGAATCCTTTAAGCCCACCGTTTTAGTGGGGGATACCCACTTCTTAACCCGTTTATTGGGTAAACATTTGGATATTCCCGTAATTCAAATAACCCGGCAGGCGGGATTCCCACCCCGGCCGCAGTTTGTGTGGTGGAAGGATGTCCCCTCCGGCATCCAGCCTCCGGATGCTTTGGCGCCATTTCAATCGTTGCTAGAGCGAGTTGGACTGGACAATGTGCAGCGAGCTGAAGATTTACTCCGGGGCGACCGCTATATTGTCCCAGCCATTCCCGAAATTGAACCGGTTCCTGCGGAGGAAAACGTCGTATATGCCGGGCCTTTTACGGAAATTTTCTCTGGGGTGAACATTACCTCAAAAAAAACGCTACCCCTGGTGTACGTCACAATAGGGAAGGGTGCCGGCCGGGAGGTACTCAAACCCTTTTTTAAGAAGATAATCCGGTTGTTTGAACAAAAACCTATTAGGGTTCTCATTAGCACAGGGGGAAAAGTGTCGGCTAATTCACTCCGGAAGTCTTCCCCTAATATTGAAATTCGGGATTGGGTAAATGGCCGCAAAGCTATTGCGGAGAGTGCTGTGGTGATTTTCCATGGAGGATATGGAACGCTTATGGAAGTATTGAGTATGGGAAAAGCGTCACTTGTCATTCCCACACACACGGAGCAGGAAGGCAACGGACGCCGTTTGGAAACACTACAGGTAGGGCAGGTGAGTTTATTGCACAATCCTGAAGAACTGGAACCGTTGCCCTTTCGCTGGCGATATGGCCCGTTTCAAATGCTGGCGGCGTTTTCATTGCGGCTTCATGAAGAGGAAATTTTGCACCACACCATTAGTTTATTGGAAAATCCGCCGATGGATAGATTGCAGCGGATTCAGAAAACATTACTGGAATCCCAACACCAAATGGATTTTCGCAAGTTGGTCATGTTCTGAATGGAAAACGTTGGTGTTTGTATGAATGGCTGTAACCCCGCGTGTGGTGTTCATAACATGAACAATTGGTAGAAAATGGGTTACAGCAGGAAATGTGGGGTTTTTCAATGGGATTAACGGATATTAAAAAAATAGCGGAAATGATGTACCGGGATTTCTGGTACCAGGTGCATTTGACCCTTGGGCAGCATCCGTCACTGTACTATGCGTTATTTGCCCGTCGATTTCCTTTTAATCATATGCGGGTGACCCCAAACACTCAGGTTTGCATTGAAGGGTTTCCGCGAAGTGCCAATTCCTATGCGGTAGTGGCATTTAACCTTGCCAATCCACAGATATCTATTGCTCATCACCTGCATGTACCTGCACAAATTCTGGAAGCCGTTCAACAAAATATTCCAACGGTATTGGTCATTCGGCATCCACGGGAATGTGTAGCTTCGTTTATGGTGTTTCAAAGGTCAGAGCGGCCTGCTCCGTATTTAAAAGCGTACATTCGTTTTCATCAGGCGTTATTGCCAGTTATGGAACGGGTAGTGGTAGCAGATTTTAATCAGGTAGTCACAAATATTAATGTAGTCATTGAGGCATTAAATAGCAAATTTAATACCCGTTTCCAATTTGTTGAGAATTTGCCGGAGCAAAAGGAACGTATTTTCTCCCGGCTTGAGGCGATTAATCGCCAGTTTTTTAAGGGGGACCAGTTAAAATCCATGAAACCTGATGAACATCGTAGGCAGTTAAAAATCGCCCTGCAAGACCGAATTGAAGCACATCGGCTGTTCCCAGAGGCACTGGCTCTATATATGAAATTTCGAAAATATAGTTCTTTGAACATTCTGAAAAATTTTACATAATTTTTCAGAATAAAAATGAATATAAACTGTTTAGATGAATAAAATACTTTAGATGTTTGTTGCGAATGGAAG
>WGBF01000619.1 GCA_015494485.1 bacterium
CACGGTTTGCCCGCTATTTACAGGACCGCGGGATTAAGGATACCAGTCAGCAACATGTGTGGGCGTTTCTGGGAGACGGCGAAACCGATGAGCCGGAAACGCTGGGTGCCATTACCTTAGCGGCGCGGGAACGGCTGGATAACCTTATTTTCGTAATCAATTGTAACTTACAACGCCTGGATGGCCCGGTACGCGGGAACGGCAAGATTATTCAGGAGCTGGAAGCCATTTTCCGTGGCGCCGGATGGAACGTCATTAAGGTCATCTGGGGGGATGATTGGGATCCGTTGTTCGAAGCAGATAAGGAAGGCTGGTTAATCCGCCGTCTGGAAGAATCCGTGGATGGGAATTTCCAGAAATACATTGTGGAAGATGGTGCTTATATTCGCAAACATTTCTTTGGCAAATACCCACAGTTATTAAAGCTGGTGGAACACCTGAGCGATGACCAGATTAAAAAACTGCGCCTTGGCGGGCACGATCCGGAAAAGGTGTACGCTGCGTACAAAGCTGCGGTGGAAAATGAAGGGGCACCGACGGTCATTCTGGCACGCACCATCAAAGGTTACGGATTGGGCGAAGCGGGGGAAGGAAAAAACATTACCCACCAACAGAAAAAATTAAACGAAGCGGAATTAAAACATTTCCGGGATCGGTTCGACATTCCCATTCCGGACAGCAAGTTACCGGATGCGCCCTTCTACCGCCCGGACGAAAACAGCGTGGAAATTCAGTATCTGAAAGACCGCCGCAGCAAATTGCGGGGCTTTATTCCCCAGCGCAAAGTTCTGGTTCAAAAACAGGAAGTGCCCCAACGGGAATTTTTCAAGGAATTTTATGAAGGCAGTGATCGGGAAGTTTCAACCACCATGGCCTTTGTGCGCATGCTAACCCTGTTGATGCGGCACCCCAAAATTGGGCGTTTTATTGTTCCCATTGTTCCCGATGAAGCCCGTACTTTTGGGATGGAATCCATGTTCCGGCAGTTTGGTATTTACTCCCACATCGGGCAGTTGTACGAACCGGTAGATGCGGACACCTTTTTGTATTACAAAGAGGCGAAGAACGGGCAAATTCTGGAAGAAGGCATTACCGAAGCAGGATCCATGTCCTCTTTTACCGCGGCTGGTACTGCCTACTCCAATCATGGGGTGGATATGATTCCGTTCTTCATTTTTTACTCCATGTTTGGATTCCAGCGGGTGGGTGATTTAATCTGGGCGTTTGCAGACCAGCGCGGACGGGGCTTTCTGATTGGGGCTACCGCCGGGCGCACAACCCTGCTGGGTGAAGGGCTGCAACACCAGGACGGCCACAGCCACGTGCTGGCCAACACCGTCCCCAATTGCTTGACTTACGATCCAGCTTTTGCCTTTGAAATTGCCATTATTGTACAGGACGGTCTGCGCCGTATGTACCACGACCGCGAAGATGTCTTCTATTACATCACCGTCCATAACGAAAACTATCCTCAGGCTCCCATGCCGAAAGGCGCGGAAGAGGGGATCTTAAAAGGCTTGTACAAATTTGCCAAAGGTCCCAGAAACACGAAGTCCAAAAAATATGTTAAAGCACACATTTTTGGTAGCGGGTCTATTTTACGGGAAGCATTGCGGGCACAACACATTCTGGCAGAGCAATACGGTGTTTCCGCTGATGTGTGGAGCGCTACCAGTTACAAGAACCTGCGAAACGAAGCACTGGCTGCCGAACGCTGGAACATGCTGCATCCCGATAAACCCGCCCGCAAGCCGTACATCGTTCAGTTGCTGGAAAAGGAAGAAGGCCCGTTTGTTGCCGCATCGGATTACATGAAGCTGGTTCCGGATCAGATTGCGCGCTGGGTACCGGGTGGTTTATTCTCCCTGGGAACGGACGGATTTGGCCGTAGTGACACCCGGGAAGCGCTGCGCCGCTTTTTTGAAGTGGATGCGGAATCCATCACCATTGCGGTGCTGCATCGCCTGGCCCAAGAAGGGAAAATCAAGCCAACGGTGGTTCGTAAGGCTATTCAGGATCTGGGCATTGACCCGGAGAAAGCAGATCCGTTGCTGGCGTAAAAAGAATGCCTGCAGACAATGAACGCACCCCGTCCCGGTTGGGGCGGGGTATTTTTTTGTCATACGTTTCTTCCTTTTCCCATCCAAATGTTGGTGGGAAAGACTTTCATCTGATGAACCCCTGCCATCTCCTGGAGCGGAGCGCCAACGGAGCGAAGAATCTCAGTCTTTGAGATGTTTCGCTGACGCTTAACATGACATCCCACATCCGGCAACTGTCTCATTCCGGAGTCCTGCAACCGGTGGGACGAAGAATCTTACACGTTGCGTTTAAAATGTTTTAAGAAAACCAAATGAAACGTTCCCAGCAGCAGGATCGTCAAAAATCATTTTGAGGCTTTTTCTTAAAAACCGCGAAGGGCGCGGAGAACGCAAAGAAAAAATGAGAAATACGTTGCGTACTTAGCG
>WGBF01000620.1 GCA_015494485.1 bacterium
GTCACACTTTTCAGCACGTCTTCCCCAATGGCCTTCTGGCGAACATCTTCTACAAATTGCTTAACCACCTTGTAGTTGACATCCGCCTCCAGAAGCGCCCGACGGATTTCTTTCAGGCCATCGGTAATGTTCTTTTCAGTAAGCTTTCCCTGGCCTTTCAGGCGTTGTAATGCGGTCTCTAATTTTTGTGTCAGGTCTTCAAACATTGGTTTCCCGTTTCAATCCAATTAAAGCGGGTAAATTTACGGATTCAAGTAAATCTTTGCAAATGAAAATTATATTGAGAAGTTGCAAAAACCTTACCATTGGTAGATAAGGCTTAATGAAACGGTGCGGCCTTTAGCGGTTGTATTTTCATAGATGAGGGATGTTTCCGTGCTGTAATTTACCAGCATTTGCATATGAATATGCGGTGAAAGTGGCAGCCATCCCACCAGGTTAATGGCATATAAACGGGAATCGGAATACAGCGATGGAAACGGATTTGCTTCTGCAGAAGGATAGCGGGATTTTCCATAACGCCCTTCCAGGGTAACCATTCGTCCCTTGGCGTCAAAATAGTTCAGGTAAACCGTTGCTCCATAGACGGTTCGATTAAAACTTTTTACATAAGCATTCGCCTCTGTTTGGGGTGCCGTGTATTGGTCCTGTTCCAGCCACACCCCAACTCCCACATAATTCTGGCTACCAAAATACACCTTGGAGAATACTTCCAGGGAAACGCGACGCTCATCGGGAGTAAATTCATCCGGCGTCTTTACCTTTCGATACCGAAACTCCGCTGTACCCCCCAGACTCATGTTGAAAACCAACGGAAATTCTCCCGAAACGTCGTTCACATTTTCAAAAAAACGATTGGAATACGTAACAGAATCCAGCCGGGTTGTAAACTCCCGCTGTTCTAATCGGGCCGAAACGGCCAGATTTCGATTTAAATCCCGCGCTATCCGAAAAAATGTTTCCAGGGTCACATTCTGGTACGAATTCCATTCCGGTTGAAATTCGCGATAGCGCTCCCCCCGCAAGGCAATCCCCAATCGGCGGTACAATCCAATGATCCATTCATTGCTCCATTCGCCACCCCACTGATTAATCTGAGGAAAACCGGAATTATCCACAAAATACCGTTTTATTCGCCAATAACCCCGCAGGAACATTTGCCATTTAGTCCAATTGTATCTGTTCCAGGTAGCTTCGACGTTTACATCAATATACCGATTGGTAGAATCCTGCAAATTCTGGAAATAATCTCCCCCAACGTCCAGCCGAAACAAATGATTGTGGACACTTTGCTGAAAATAATTCCGAAAATAGTAATTTAAATATTGACTGTCCAATCGGAGACGGTGTTGCAGTGTAAACCGATTGGCTTCCGTTCCAAAATTCTGGTTCCATTGAAATGCTGTGAAAGGCGTATTGAGCTGATACCCGTCCAGAGCGCTCAACGCATCCCCCGGTGAGGTTGTGGTATATGAGGATTGGTCAAAACCAACTTCCAGTTGGAAGGGAAAGGTTTTAAAGAGGTATGAAGAAGAAGTCGGTTGATTTGCTACCTGAGGTGTATTTTCCAAATTCGGCCAATTTTCCGGAGAAGTTGCAGCCGTATCAATTAATTCTGCCGTAATTTCCAGCAATTCGTAAGCCTCCTGGAATTTTCCGGCCTGCAAGGCGCTTACCGATTCAAGAAATAATGAATCCAGAAAAGTATCGTGTTCCGGGTTTATGGCAAATAGCATCTGAAGCTGGGCAGCCTTGGCTTCCCACAAATTTCGCCAAAACGATGCTGTAGAATCCGAATCAACAGTCTGACCCAATCCAGGAATCGCGTTCACCAAAAGAATGAATAGGCCTAAAACCCCAATTTTTAAAGCGGAATGGAATAATATAGATTCCCGCTGCAGCCACCTGCAGCGGGAACCGGAGGTGCTTGTTGAGGCCTGTATGTAATCCAAGTGTGTCATCGCACGATATACGGGCAACTCCAGGTGGCAGAATTGTACGGATACGCATCCGCGTCACTATCAAAAATAGTGCCGCTGTCAATCACATCAACAATGGCATGATAAACGCGCGGACCGCGTTCCTGCACCTGCCAGGTGCCCTCATACACATTAAACCCGGTTTCGGGATCCGTACCCACAAATTCGAACAACTTGCGATGATGGTTACCCCGGCGCCGTGCATAGTGCAGCATTACCAGTTCCGTGCTATTTGTGCGCGGATTTATTACCGGATTATCCGACGTATTTTCCACCAGAACGCGAACTGTAACCGTTTCGCCCCGGTCAAAGATTGGCAAGCCATCCGGAACGGACATCATGGGACGTAACGGGGTATCGAACACCAGCGAATCTCCATTTTCCGGAATGACGACCACTTTAGCAATTCGAACTGTTGCTCCTGGACTGTTGCCCTGTCCTGGCGAAATGGCAATTAACCGCCATCCCCGCGCCCGCGGCCGATTATCATTTGCCCGTTTGGCAAACAACGCACGACGGCGGACAACATGCTTTAATGGCTTTCGATAAGTGGCTACCGTATCCGCATTGGTGGTATCATTGGAATCAAATTTTTCCACAATCACAAATCGTCCCATCAATACACGTTCCATATAAAGTCGCGCAGTGTCCGGATGGGCCGGGGTTTGTTCAAACACAATACGACGCGCATACCGTTCCGTGATGACCCGACCAAAGCGGAACACGTTGTTGATGGGTTCCATAACTTTATTGAACCCAAACGGGGAACCTTCCCTGGAAAATCCAAACAGATTGTCTTCGCTTTCATCATCAATCCCATAATCCATTAAATAATCTTCAAAATCGCTGTTTTCATCGTTGACAATCTGTTCCAATTCCGTCTCATCATCCACTACTTCACTGATATTTTTCTGGCAGGATGTAAAGATTAATCCCAGACCAATTAATAGCGTCAGCAGATACATTGTGCGTTTCATGGCACTTTCCTCCTTATTTTTTGTTTACCAAAGTCTTTTTCCGGGCCCGGAGGAAAGACATTTATTTTGTTAATAATCGTATCGCGTAATCACTTAGTGCTTTTGCTTCCAGATATTTGCCTTTTTGATACATTGACGTAGCCGTGCGATAAATTTCCTGCGCCGCCTGCCACGTTACATTCGGTTTATTTTCCTGTTCAATCCGATTTAATAACGCCTTCAGACGGTTTAAATAATTCAAAGCTTCTGTAGAAGGAACCGTCCGGGGGGTCTTTGTTTCACTGCGTAACTGGTAAAATTTTAATACCAACTGATTGGCGACTTTTAAATAATAACTTGCCTGTAAATACCGGTTATTTTGCAAGCGTTGTTCCGCCTGGTAAAGGAGCGATTCCAGTAGCGTCACAAACGCCCCGGTGTCCCCTGAATATTCCTGTTTCAAGCGGTCAACGGCTTGCCGGGTAAAGGCCAAATCACTTTTTAAATTGGCTTCTAATTTGGTATTAATGTTGGACGCGCGCTGGCGGCGTTGAAGCCGCTGGTCCATTTGATACAACAACCGAACCAGCAATTCCATCTTTTTACGCGCCAGGCGTAAACTCCCCTGACGAAAGGCATTTTCCACTTCGCGGGCAATATTTTGTGCTTGTTGAAGTAACCGTTTACCTACCGGATCCTGAGAGATTTCGATTTCAGAGGCGATGGTTCTTAGATTTTGTTGTACCGTTTCCCAGCGCCCCTGCAGACGCGTCTTTTCATTGTTCGCAGGGGTCTGAACCGATGAAAAATACCGATAGATTTCGTAAAAGAAAGATTTTAACCGGGCACGCGCTGTTTCTTCTTTTCCGCTGGTAATAAGTTGATGGATCTCTTCCAGTTGCTGCTTAAACCGTTGAACTAAAGAATGTCCTTCCGGGGATACCCCAAAAGATGAATGGCGAAATTCCTGAAGTAACATTCGGGCTTTTTGATACAGTTGCTGAATATCTACAGAACGTTGTGTAGCCAAATCGATGGCATTGGAGGCAAAGTAATCGGCTAATCGGAAATATTCCACCGCTTGAAAAATTGAGTGCTGCCGGTACGCACTCAATGCTTTATCCCGATATAATTTCGCTTGCTCTAATAATTGGCGGGCATAGGTATTGGGGTTTTGCTGAACGACCTTTTCCGCCCGTTTTATTTTAAAATCTAGTTTATTTCGGATTTGAATGTTTAACCGCGTTTGGCGTAATATCTGTGTTTCCACCTGCATCAAGAGTTGCCGGGCTATTCGGATGTGTTCCAATCCCTGCTTGTACTGGCGCTTTTTAACCAGCTCCTCTGCTAATCGCAACTCATTCTGAATAGTGGTAAGCCGGATTCTTAGTTGCTGGCGAATGCGAACATCGGGAATTAAAGGGAGGGCATTTTGTAATAACCGAACCCGATAAACAATTCGACGAACTTCCTGTTTTACGCTGCCAGCATCCTGCGCCAGGCTATTCCACGCCAGTAGCAGAATTGTCAGGAACGCAATGTGAATTATCTTTCGATTCATATTATCCATTACCATTTGTCTGATAGTTCTACTTTCAAATTGTGTGCCAAAATAAAATAGCCCAGATTTGTTAGCTATTTTTAAGATTTGAAGACCTTACCTGTACCATATCGTACAGCAACGTGTACCAA
>WGBF01000621.1 GCA_015494485.1 bacterium
GTTAAAAAACATGGCTTTTTTGTCAAATTTGCCAGGCATTAAGTCCACCAGCTTCTCGGCCAATTCGATGTAGGGTTCATACATCATCACATTAAAACAGGTGTGCAGGTATTTTCCGCTCTGTTCCCGAATTGCCTGCACCACCTCATCCGGACAATGCCCGGCGTTTAGCGTTCCAATTCCACCTGCAAAATCAATATATTGATTGCCATCCGTATCCCACACCAGCGCACCTTTGGCGCGTTCCACAAACAATGGGGTAACATGAAACGGAGCCCGTGGCACCACCGCCTGACGCCGTTCCAGTAACCGTGTTGTTCTTTCCGAATACTTCATAGACCTATCCTTTTTATTTTAATGGAATTACCAATAGACGAAAGGTGAATTACAGCCCTGGCGTTCCATTTGCCCAAACGCCATTTACAGTTTTGCGATTATTGTGATTTGTGCAGATGAATTACGTTGATTTGTTCCGAACCACTGCAGGCGGGGTCAAATCCCGAAATCCCTCACCGCCTTTGATATCCGCATACACAGGAAATTTCAGGGGGGTGTTGACAAATTGCCTTAAAATTTGCGAAACACCGGCTACACCCGTTTGGCGGGAACGCGTTACTTCTTCCAGGTCAATTGTTTCAATTAAAATGGCGGGGGATTCACCGGCGCGTTGCAAAATGCGCCCGTGAGGATCCACAAACAAACTGAGACCGTTTCCGCCCCATCCGGCACCGTTTACATCCAGAAAATACAATTGATTAAAAATGGCATTTGCACGGGAAAGAATCAGCTCCTGTTCCCGATCCTGGGAAGTGGTCATGGTGGGGTGAAGAATCACCTCGGCACCCATCCAGCTAAGCGTTCGGCACACTTCCGGCACCCACATATCATAACAGATGCACAGGCCAATTCGCCCCACATCGGGGATATCAAAGACGCAAAAATCGCTACCGGCAAGGGTTTGTTCCAGTGGTCGCCACGGATAAAGTTTGCGGTAGCGGGTAACCAGCTCCCCCGTTGCCGAAAGCACAATTGCTGTATTGTAAATTCCCTCCGGTGTGCGTTCGTAAAATGAACCGGGTATCAGCCATTTTCGGTACTTCTTTGCCAGCGTGGCCAGGCGGTCTGTGACCTTTCCGGGAATTTCAATGGCAGCGTCTTTCCATTCCCCAAAGGGGGCACCGTACATTGCCAGCTCCGGAAACAGAATCACATCCACATACGGGTAACTTCGGCTAATAAATGCCACCTGTTCCTCCATAGTGCGCAAATTTGCTTCCACATCCTGGAACTGAACAAACATCTGGACACCTGCTACCGTTAACAACCGACTCATGGTTGAATTTCCTTTCTGTTGATTTTCTGTTCAGCAAAACATCCTGGTATTAATCCCGGGGTTCATTCGCTTTCCACCGGAATTAGTCCAGTACGGATTCAATTAATTGACGGGTGTACGGGGAAATCGGCTGATGAATAATCTCCTCCGTACTTCCCTGCTCTACAATATGCCCCTGTTTCATGACGATTAACCGATGGGCAATGAACCGTAACACCGGTAAGTCGTGGGAAACGAAGACCATCCCAAACCGGAATTGCCGGTGCAGCTGCTTTAATAAATTTAAAATTTGTGCCTGAATGGACACATCCAGTGCGGCTGTTGGTTCGTCCAGAAACAAAATTTCGGGGTTGGCAATGAGTGCCCGCGCAATAGCCGCCCGCTGCAGCTGCCCGCCGCTTAATTGATGGGGATAATGCCGAAGCAGATCCCGGGATAAGCCCACCTGTGCGCTTAATTCCATAACCCGTTGCTGGATTTGCATCGGTCGTCGTTTCTGCACCCGGAGGGGTTCAGCAATGGAACGATACAGGGGCCATCGTGGATTGAACGCATCCTGCGGATGCTGAAACACCATGCCAATCCGGCGGTAATACTGGCGAAGAGAGCGGGGTTTACGAAACGGGATCGGTTCGCCGAAAAATTTCACCATTCCGGATTGCGGTTCCTCCAGACCAGCGGCTATCCGCAATAATGTGGATTTGCCGGCACCGGATTCCCCCGCAATACCGATAATTTCCCCGGCATTCAGGGTAAAGGAAATATTGTTTAAAACCAGAACGTGCTTTCCGTTTACTTTGTAAGCATGGGAGACGTTCTCCACATGGAGCAGCGGGGGCTTCATTTTCCCTCCCATTCATTGGGAAACCAACATCGAATCTGACGGTTCTTCTGCTGCTGTAATGGAGGAGGCTCCTGGCACCGCGGTTCGGCATCCGGGCAGCGGGGCGCAAAACGGCATCCGGGCAACGGGGTTGCCGGCGACGGGGGGTCACCCGGAATGTCCGCCAGCCATTCCCGGGAATCGGTTAAGTGGGGAATGGCATTTTTCAAACCCAGCGTGTACGGATGCGCCGGATACCGAATCACGTCTTGCGTATTCCCATATTCCACCACCTGTCCGGCATACATTACCAGTGTGTAATTGCAAAGCGCCCGGATTATTCCAAAATCGTGGGAGATGATAATGAACGCCAGGTGGCTTTTCTGGTGTATCTTCTGCAGTAATTCCACAATCTGGCGCCGGATAGTGGCATCCAGAGCCGTGGTTGGTTCATCTGCAATTAATACGTCCGGTTCCAGGCACAGCGCAGTGGCAATCAGCACCCGCTGCAACATCCCCCCACTTAACTGATGCGGATA
>WGBF01000622.1 GCA_015494485.1 bacterium
ATAATCATGATTTGGTGGAAGGGCTTCTTCGTTTCAATGTACATAAACGGTGTACTGTTGAAATAAAACCGGCTGTACACGGAATCGATTACATTATTCCGTTCATAAATTTTTAAAAATTCCCCGGAAATAGTCTGAAAAGGGAATACGTCCGGTGTGGGCTGATCAATTTGTTGCGCAGATCCCGGATTGCTTTTTAGCAATAGAAGAAATAATGTGAATCCCACGAATACATGTTTCATGAATGACCATCCCCATTTTTCCGTTAAAAAAATGGTGCCCCAAAAAGATTTTGGGGCACCAAGAAAATGACAGAATGTAATGATTTGCTTATTCAACAGTCGCTGCAGAACTTACTGCTGCGGCCACTAAAACATAATACAGCACCCAGCCAGCGCTGGCGGCTAAACAACCATATAGTGCGTTTTTGGTTTTAATTTGTTTTGCTTTTTGTTTGTAGCAGTCCGTGTACTTTGCTACGTATGTCGGAGATTTGCCGACCAGGGCAGATGCCGGTGGATTACTTTCCAGAACGTACGCAATTAAATACCCCCAGATGCCCAGCACACAACCAATCAACAACCAGGTGGTGCCGTTTACATCCTGTTCAGCTTGCATTTCAGCATCGGCGCAGGCTTGTGCAGCGTCGGCCTGCGGTAAGGCATTGGCCTTTGCGGCAGCCGCATCAGCGGCAATCGGCATCATCAACACAGATACTGCCAGTAGCACTGCCAGTACACCCACAATCCCTTTGTAACCTAAAATTCTCTGCATATTAAGCCCTCCTGCAGTTTGGTACTTAGGTTAAAAACATTCGTAATTTCTCAGAAAATAGAAAAGATGACATTTAAAAACAAACAAAATTTAAAGAATTTTTTGGAATTTCGACTTGAAAAATTTTAATAGATTTATAATTATTAAAATATTTAAATGTGGCAATCAAGCCGTACTTTTCTGCCAGCGGGAAATAATGTCCACCAGTGCGTCCAGGCCCTCTGTAATGGCTGCGGGTCCGGGTTGGAGAATAATGGCCGAAGGGATTTCGTAAATGTGTCCCTTTTGAACGGCCGGAATGTTTTCCCAGCCCGTTCGCGCGCGGACTTTTTCCGGTTTAAACTTTTTCCCGCACCAGGATCCAATAATGATATCCGGTTGACGGCGAATAACCTCGGTGGCGTCTGCCACAATGCGATCTTTGGCCAGCGGCTTGCCCGCGAGCTCAGAAAAGCATTCCTCACCGCCGGCAATGGTAATTAATTCGGATACCCATCCAATACCCGTGATGAGGGGGTCATACCATTCTTCAAAATAAACTTTCGGTTTTTGGGGAAAAGCTGCTGTGCGGGTCCGTACCGTGTCAATTTTATGGCGGAGTGAGGCGACCAGTACTTCAGCTTTCTCCGGGACGCCCACGAGCGCCCCAATTTGCAGAATCATTGAAAATATTCCGCGGATGGTGCGGTGATTAAACACATAAACCGAAACTCCTGCCCGGATAAGTTGCGCGGCAATATCCGCCTGTAAATCCGAAAAGCCCAGCACCAGATCGGGGTGTAATTCCAATATGGCATCAATGTTGGCCGATGTGAACAGAGAAACGCGGGGTTTTTCTTTCCGTGCCTGGGGAGGGCGAACCACAAATCCGGAGATGCCTACAATACGATCCTGTTCACCCAATAAATACAGCGTTTCGGTTGTTTCTTCCGTTAAACAAACAATCCGTTGGGGTAAATATTCCATCATACTGTTTTTGGTTTAATTTACACCACTCCGGGATATTGAAAAATAAAAAATTACATTTTCCCCGGTGGAAATTTTCACTTCTTCGAATGGTAAAACAATTGGAATGAAACGAATTGAGGAGGCGCTATGGAAGAATTCCGTAAACATCTGTACGTTATTCTTTTTCCCAACGAAGCACTGGTGGCATCGGAGCTGGAACCCGAAGCATTTGGTCGCCACTATGCGGTGGGGTCGCCGCGGCATTTTTCGGGAAAGGTGATTTTTGCGGAAGTGGATATCAATTTCCGTCATCCGTATTTTAACATCGATGCTTATCTGCAACAAACCACTACCGGTAAACCTGGTGTACCCAAGAAAACAAAATTTGTGAAATCGTATCGCGTTCTGGAGCATGTGGATCTTAATGCATTTAAAGACTTGTATCTGGTTACGGAAGACGGCTGGGTGTTACCGTTACAAAAAACGACGGATTCGGGCGCCATGGGGCATCATGCAAAAGGAATTCGGATTTACCAGGAACTTTGCCCCTTGCGACCGCTGGTGGCTTCCAATTATTCCCCATTGGATTTTGGGTATTATATGACCTCTGTGGCAGAAAATAAAGGGGCACCAAAACTGTTTTTTACCGAAATTGCGGTGAATGTAGACGATTTATTAACGCGCGAAGAACCGCTGTTGCACAGTCCGTTACCCAATATCCATCCGGGGCATTTGCTAAGCAGTTTAAAGGAATTAAAGGAAAAACCGGATAAGCGCACCAAAACCATTAGCCTGAAATCAATTTTTGATGATATCGGATACCACCGCATAAAAAACGGGTACTGGATTATGGCCGGTAGGGAAGTGGTATATTATCCCATGCCGGAAGAAGCAGAGATTGAAGAGAAGCACTACAATTGGTGGAAATCCGTTTACCAGCCTTTTAAAGAATAAAGCCGGAATCCAATATTCCGGCTTTATTCCGGTAAGCGGATTGGTTTAGTGCAGCCGACTTTCCGCAAAATCCTTCAGGGTTCCGTCCAGGAATTTACGGATAGCTTCGTCAACATACTTCTCGTCGGTCAGAATAACCTGTTTACCACTGCTGCGAAGGGCTTCATACATTCCCCATCCCATCCCGCCGACAATTACCACATCGCAATCCTGAATCGGTTCCAGCATCCGCTGATGCCGGTCGGCGTGTTCCGCACCGTGTTCATGCATTCCATGGGCATGATGCTCGTGGGCCCCGTGGCCGTGATGATGATGGTGATGATGCCCCTCCGGAACGTATTTTTCCCGAAGTTCATCGGATACAACGGTTCCGTTTTCCAGCGTAAACACGCGGTAATATTTGGCTCGACCAAAATGCCGGGTAATAATGTCTCCCGTGTTGGTGACTACGGCGACTTTCATGGTATGACCTCCTTCCGTTATGTTATTCAAAAAATTCCAGATGTTTATCCAGCCAATCTTTGATGATTGCGGAAGCCAGGCGAATCATCTCAAAAATGCGTTCATCCGCAACGGTGTACCGCTGGGCCACCCCTTCCTTGCGCGCCTGGATTAACCCAACATTACGAAGCAGGGTGAGATGTCGGGAGACGACGGACGGGTCCAGCTGCAGGGCTTCCAGGATTTCCGCCGTGCTTTTTTCACCCTCCTTTAACAACGTTAATATTTTTAATCGTTGGTCATTTGCCAGTGCCATGAATAGCCGGCTACGGGGATCCATCATGGGCCCCATCATTG
>WGBF01000623.1 GCA_015494485.1 bacterium
GTTCACTACTACACATCCGTTATTTTTATTGAATTGCCTTCTCCAATTCCTTACTTTGTATTACAGACACAATATTAACATAAAAAGGAGTTTTTGTAATGATTCGAAGGATTTTAACCCCCCTGGATCCTTCTCCATATTCGGAGACTGCATTAAAATACAGTTGTTATATTGCCCGTCGACAACATGCGGAAATTACGGGCATGGTTATTCTGGATATCCCCGGCATCGAAAAGTCCATTGGTGCCGTTGCGCCTGGTGCGCTGTATTGGGCTGAAAAATTGGAGAAAAGCCGGGTTGCCGAGGCCCAAAAACGGATTGAACAGTTATTGCAAAAATTTGAAGAAACCTGCCAAAAAGAAGGAGTGACCTGCCACAAAGCGGAAGACCAGGGCAGTCCCAGTGAGCGAATTGTGTGGGAGAGTTTGTTTTACGATCTGGTTGTAATGGGATTGCGGACCCATTTTCAGTTTGAAACGTCCGATAAACCCGGAAAGACGCTGGATAAAGTGCTTTCCCAAACCATCACGCCGGTTCTGGCTGTGCCGGAACATTATTACGAAATTCGCAATGTGCTTATTGCTTTTGATGGAAGCCTACCGGCAGCGCGGGCTTTGCAGCGTTTTGCCCATCTGGCCATTCCCTACGATTTCAATTTTACGCTTTTGTATGCCGGCGATGACAAGGATACCGCTATGCTGTACTTAAACAAAGCCGAAGAGTATTTGAAAGCCTATTCCCAGAACAACGTCCAGAAGGAATGGACCAACCGCTCCATTATTGACGCGATGCGGGAAGAGTATCTGGATAAATCCGATTTGATTGTTCTGGGAGCCCACTCCCGGAACGCACTGGCTGACTTTTTTGTTGGTAGCGTAACAAAGTATTTAATTAATGAATCCAATAAAGTGTTGTTTATCGGACAATAATGCGGAGTAATTGCCATGAAAGTTCAAGATATTATGACGCCTGCGGTGTTAACTGTTACCCCTGATACGCCTCTTAAAAAAGTGAATCAGCTTTTACATCGGTATCATTTAAATGATTTGGTTGTTGTCGATGAGAATAATGCCGTAGTGGGAATAATTACCTACAGCGATTTATTCCGTCAGATTTTGCCGTCTTACGAAGAAATTATGAAAGATGAGAGCTATTGGCTGAATCCGGATGCCCTGGAAAGCCGGGCGCTGCAAATTATGGAAAATCCGGTTAAAAATTACATGACGACGAATGTGGTGACGGTTTCTCCAGATAAACCGGCGGTGCATGCGGGTGCGTTAATGATTGCCAAAAAGGTAAAACAACTGCCCGTCGTAGATAATGGCCAACTGGTGGGAATTATCAGCTATACGGATATTACCTGGGGATTAATGATAAAAAACTGTAAATTTTTTTAGGTAACCGATGAACTCCGTAGAGCCAATCCGGCGTCTACAGGAAGTAGAACAACGCGCCCAACAGGAAATTGAAAACGCCCGACAGCGTGCACAAAAAATACTGGCGGATGCCGAATCCGCCAGTAAAGATATCGAAACAGAAATAACGAAAGAGTTTCAGCAGAAAGCAGTTGCAGCCTGCCAGCGCATTCAACAGGAAACAGACAAAAAACTTTCCGAATTACGCAAATACACCCGTACAGAAGAAAATAAATTACAGACTCTGGCCAAGAACCACTTTTCCAGGGCCGTATCCTTAATTATTGAAACGCTATTGGAATAATGGCACTTGCATCATTACAAAAGCTGTATCTGGTTTATTTGCCGCAACATCGCGAAAAAATCCTTCGCATTCTTCAGAAAACAAACCTGTTACATATTGTCACCGCAGAAAAGGAACTTCATGTAAATACCCAAATTGAAAACAACCTCCCCCTCCAGGAAGCACAAAAACAACTTACCCGCATTGATGCCCATTTATCACATCTGCAATGGATGATTGAGCATCTGGAAAAATTCCGGCAGCGCCATAATGTACTGGAGCACTTTGTAACCCCCAGGCAGGTTGTTTCCTTCACGGAATTTCAAAATATTGCCCGCTTTGATGAAACCCCAATTTACAGCACCATTAAACACATCGAGGAACAGGAACATCTTCTTCAAAAACGGATTCGGAAAAATTACCATTTGTTGGATTGGCTCCAGCAAATAGATCATGTACCAATACCACTTTCTCTGTTTTCCGATACTGAGCACACGCTCATCCGGTTGTACCGCACCGAAACCGACGGGGGTGAGGAACTTCGCCGGGGATTGGAAGCGCAGGTTGGGGAATTGCATGAGGTTGTGCCTATTTCCCGAAAGGGGCGCAAACAAATTGTACTGGTCATTGTATGGAAAGACCCCGAGCTTGACATTGACCAGCTGGAAGAAAATCTTTCCCTGGAACGAATTCACGTAGAAGGCTTAACCGGCACGCCTGCAGAAGAAATAATTCGCCTTTCCCATGACATCAACGAAGCGGAGAAACAACTGACAGAATTGCACCAGCAACTTACGAACCTTTCTGTTCAGCTGGAACAACTTCAACTGGCTTACGATTATTGGCAGAGCGAGCGCGAACGACTGCTGCAATTTTCCCGTCTGGCACGGTCACAATTTACGGAAGTGATTGTCGGCTGGGTCCGCCAGCGGGATATTCCCAGGCTGGAGCAACAATTGCGTACCCTGGGGGTTCCCGTCGGTTGGGAATTTACCGATCCCCGGCCGGATGAATTACCGCCTGCTGATTTTGACAATCCCCCGGTGGTGGAACCCTTTGAATTTGTAACCGACCTGTACAGCCGCCCCAGATACTGGGAACTGGACCCCACACCCTTCTTAAGTGCATTTTTTGCCTTATTTTTTGGCATTTGTTTAACCGATGCCGGATACGGGCTTATCCTTTCGCTGATTACCGGTCTGGCACTTAAAAAAGTAACCTTTGCTACGGAAAATAGCCGCAAGTTGGTTAAAATATTGTTTTATTCCGGTTTAATTACCACGGGGGTGGGACTTTTTACCGGCGGAATCTTTGGCCTGTCCTTCCAACAGCTTCCCGGACCCCTGGCAGGGCTCCAGTACCTGGTGCTACTAAATCCCCTGGAAAATCAAATCGGATTTCTGGCCTTTGCTCTAACGTTGGGCATTATTCATGTTGGGTTGGGTATATTTTTAAAATTTTACCGTAATCTCCAGGAAGGGCAAACTGCCGAAGCCTGGCTGGACCGGGCCCCCTGGATGGCCGTGTTGTTGGGTGTTCTGGTGCTGGGTGTGGCATCGCAGGTGGATTCGGCCTGGATCTCACC